>DATBIJ010000199.1:0-11754 GCA_036557025.1 Thermoanaerobaculia bacterium
TCACGATTCCCCATTCACGATTCACGTCCCCCTCAGATCCCGCCCCGTCATCTCTTTCGGAACCGGAATCCCTTGCAGGCCCAATAGTGTCGGCGCCACGTCAGCCAGCGTGCTCCCTTCGCGCCGGCTGACGGAATCCCCCTCGCGGCAGAGAACGAAGGGAACGGGGTTGGTCGTGTGCGCCGTGTGCGGGGCCCCGGTCTCGGGGTCGATCATCTGCTCGGCGTTGCCATGGTCCGCGGTCATCAGCAGGAGACCTCCCGCGCGGTGGACCGCGGCCTCGAGGCGCCCGAGGCACCCATCGAGCACTTCGATCGCCCGGATCGTCTCTTCGAGCTTGCCCGTGTGGCCGACCATGTCGGCGTTGGCGTAGTTGATGACCATCACCGCGTGCCGTCCGGCCTGGATCGATTCCTCCGCCGCCGCGGTGATCTCCTCCGCGCTCATCTGCGGGTGCAGATCGTAGGTCGCGCCGCCGCGCCAGGATGGGATGAGCCGGCGCTCCTCGCCGCCGAACGGCTGCTCCACGCCGCCGTTGAAGAAGTAGGTCACGTGGGCGTATTTCTCGGTCTCGGCGAGCCGCAGGTTCGCGGCGCCCGCTTCTTCCCACACCGGCGCCAGGATCCGCTTCGGGGGCTTGCTCGGAAACGCCACCGGAAGAGAGAGCTCCTTCTTGTACTGCGTGAAACAGACGAGGTCGGGCAGGGGAGGCGCCTCGCTCCGCGGAAACTCCGCGAAGCCGGGCACCGCGAGCGCCGCGCCGATCTGCCGCGCGCGGTCCGCGCGGAAGTTGAAGAAAATCCCGGCGTCGCCGGGCCGGATCCCCGGCGCGCCGCTCTCGATGACCGTCGGCACGATGAACTCGTCGTCCTCCCCGCGTCCGTACGCCGCTTCGACCGCCTCGAGCGCGCTCGCGGCGCGGAGTCCCTCGGCGTGCGCGATGGCGGCGTATGCCTTGGCGACGCGGTCCCAACGGCTGTCGCGGTCCATCGCGTAGTAGCGGCCCGAGACGGTTGCGACGCTGCCGGTGAACCGCGCCGTGGCTTGCTGAAGGCGATCGAGGTAGATCTTCGCCGAGCGCGGCGGCGTGTCCCGGCCGTCGGTGAAGGCGTGGATCGCGACGCGCTCGAGCCCCTGCCGCCTGGCGAGCTCGAGCAGGCCGAAGAGGTGGCGTTCGTGGGAATGCACGCCGCCGTCGGAGAGCAGGCCGAAGAGATGGAGCGTCGTGCCGTCGCGGGCGGCGCGGTCGATCGCCGCGAGCAGCACGCGGTTCTCGAAGAAGGAGCCGTCGCGGAGCGCGAGGTCGATGCGCAACAGATCCTGAGGCACCATCCGGCCCGCGCCCAGCGTCAGGTGTCCCACCTCCGAGTTGCCCATGAGGCCGGCGGGCAAGCCCACGTCCTCCCCCGACGCCGACAGCAGCGTCCATGGGTATCGCGCGAGCCAGCGATCGAACACGGGCGTCGTCGCCCGCGTGATGGCGTTGCCGGGAGAAGGAGGGGCAAATCCCCAGCCGTCGCAGACGACCAGGACGATGGGACGGGGCACGGTCACGCGCGGATTCTACGGGCCGGACTCAATCCACCTCGACCTGCTGCAGGTGCACGTAGAGCACCCGCAAGATCTCCGCGACGCTGATCGCGCGATGCGGCGCCCCGCGCGGCTCGTGCGGCGGCTCGCCGTCGAACATCTCGGAGATCGATCCCAGCCCGGACTGTCGGATGGAATCCCGCAGCGGCCGCAGCCATTCCCGCATCGACGAGCTGGCATCGCTGTCGCGCCCGAGCACGCGTGCGTGGGCATCGGCGAAGCCGCCCAGGAGCCAGGGCCACGCGCAGCCCTGATGCGCGGCGAGATCGCGCTCCCGGTCGGTGGAGCCCGCGTGCGGCCGGTAGCGCGGGTCGCGCGCGTCGAGGGTGCGCAGGCCGTAAGGCGTTCGCAGGCGCCGACGGACGGTCCAGTAGACCGCCCGGGCGCGATGCGGCGGCAAGAGATCCGGCGTCAGCGCCACGGCCAGGATCTGGTTGGGCCGCAGGCTTCCATCGGGTCCCTCGTCGCCGACGACGTCGTAGAGGCACTCGCGCTCGGGATTCCAGAACGCCTCGGCGAAGCGGCGGGAGACATGCCACGCTTCGGCCTCGAGCTCCCGCGCGCGGGCCTCTTCGCCGGCGAGGCGCTCGAGGCGCGCGGCGCTCTTCAACGCGGCGTGCCAGAGCGCGTTGGCCTCGACGGGCCGTCCCCGGCGGGGCGTGACGGGCTCGCCGTCGACGACCGCGTCCATCCAGGTCAGCGGACGCAGGGGATCGGAGCCCGCGAGCAGGCCGTCCGGTCCCACGCGAATGCCGTGGCGCGTGCCGTGACGGAAGGCCTCGAGGATCGCGCGAACGGCGCCGAGCAGCGGGGAAGGCCGCGTGGGGTTGCGGCGGGCCTTTCCGAACCACTCCACGGCGAGGATGAACCAGAGCGATGTGTCGATCGACGCGTACTCGGGATCTCCTTCCTCTCCGGCGAAGCGGGCCGGCAGGAGCCCCTCGCGACGGCGGGCGGCGAAGGTGTTGAGCGCGCGGGCGGCGGCGGCGTATCGGCCGCTCGCCAGCGCGAGCCCGGTCGCCGCGATCATCGTGTCGCGGCCGCGGTCGGCCAGGTACGGGAGCCCCGCGAGGACCGTTCCGTCGCGGTAGTCGCCCTCGACGAGGAAGGTCTCGGCGCGGCGCGCGGCCTCGTCGAAGAGCGCGTCGCCGGTTCGCGTGAACGCCTGGCGCCGGCGGCGCTCCGTCTCGACCAGGTGCTCCGGATCGCCCGCGACTTCTTCCAGCGAGAACAGCGCCCAGCCCTCGTCGCCCGGGTCGAGGTTCCAGGTCCAGGCGAGGGGGCTCCACAGATCCTCCTCCGCGGCGACGCCGCGGGCCGCCTCCGCCGGGTAGTGGAATCCACGGAACCAGGAGGGGTCCCCCAGACCGACCGCGCCGACGGCGCGCAGGTGCAGGCGCGGCAAGTACGCGAGGGGCTTGACCCAGGAGGCTTCGCCGCGCTGGACGATCTGCGTCTCGAAGTCCGGGTTCTCCCGTTGAAGCGCGTGCGATCCGCGCAGGGCGAGCAACGGCCGCACCGCGAGCGTCAGCGGATGCTCGCCGACGTTGGCCCAGCGCAGGATGGAGATCGAACGGTCGCGCACGAGGCAGAAGCGCCGCTCGATCGCGAAGCGCTCGGTCTCGTGGCGCCAGGTCGGGAACGGGGAGAGGGCGAAGCGAGTGAGAGTCTTTCGCGCGTCGGTCTCGTAGCCGCCGACCGTGATCCGCGTGGAGATCGCCTCGGTGCTCCCGCCGGCGGAGACCTCCTCCTCGGTTCCCGACACCAGCACCCAGCGTCTTCGCGGCGGGGGCAGGGCCGGGGCGTACCAGCAGTGGGAGCGGCGCGTGCGGGCGCCCGCGGCCGTTCCTCCGGCGAAGCCGCCGAGCCCGTCGGTCTCGTACCACTCGGAGACGAGGCCCCAGCCGGGGCTCTTCAGCTCGGGGCCGCTCCAGGAGAGCGCCGCCTCCGCCTCACCCGTCTCCCGCGCTCCCGCGCGATCCTTGATCGTTGCCATGAAGTACACGCGAAGCCCACGCGGGCCGCACTCATTGCAACGATATAGGATCCTCGCGAGGTCGTTTTGGCCCGCCGCGTGCAGGCGTCGGGAGGAAGTGGGCGTGCGTGCCGCCGCCCGGGGAGGTGACTCCATCTTGGCCACCGAGATCCGGACAATCGATCAACTCTGCATCGATACGATTCGCACGCTCGCGATCGATGCGGTCCTGAAGGCGAACTCGGGGCACCCCGGCCTGCCGCTGGGCGCGGCGCCGATGGCCTACGTGCTCTGGCAGCGGCATCTGCGGCACAACCCCGCGAACCCTTCGTGGATGGATCGCGATCGCTTCGTGCTCTCGGCGGGTCACGGATCGATGCTGCTCTACTGCCTCCTGCACCTCACCGGATACGACGTCACGATGGAGGACTTGAAGTCCTTCCGCCAGTGGGGAGGCCGCACGCCGGGGCATCCCGAGTACCGGCTCACGCCGGGCGTGGAGGCCACGACGGGACCGCTGGGACAGGGGGCGGCGAACGCCGTCGGGATGGCGATCGCGGAGCGCGCGCTCGCGCACGCGTTCAACCGGCCGGGGCACACGATCGTCCACCACCGGACCTTCGCGTTGGTCTCCGACGGCGACGTCATGGAGGGCATCTCCGGCGAGGCCGCCTCGCTGGCGGGGCACCTGAAGCTCGGCAAGCTCGTCGCTCTCTACGACAGCAACCATGTGACGCTCGATGGCCCGGCGTCGCTGTCGTTCTCGGAGGATGTCGGGAAGCGCTACGAGGCATACGGCTGGAAGGTCCTTCACGTGCGCCGCGGCGACACGGACCTGGAGGAGATCGACGCTGCGATCAAGGCGGCGGTCTCGCAGCAGGAGCAACCGACGCTGATCGTCGTCAACACGACGATCGGTTACGGATCTCCCAAGGCCGGCACCAGCAAGGTCCACGGCAGCCCGCTCAACGCCGAGGAGGTCGCGGCCACGAAGAAGACGCTGGGCTGGGAGTGGCAGGAGCCCTTCACCGTGCCGGAGGACGCGCGACGGGCGCTCTTGCGCGCGCGCGAGGAGGGACAGGCGCTCGAGGCGAAGTGGCGCGAGCGCTTCGCCGCGTACGAGCGCGAGCACCCCTCGCTCGCCGCGGAGTGGAATCGCCGTGTCGCCGGCCGCATGCCGGAGGGGTGGGACGCCGCGCTGCCGACATGGAAGGCGGGCGAGAAGGTCGCGACGCGAGTGGCCGCCGGCAAGGCGCTCAACGCAGTGGCGCTCACGCTGCCCGAGCTGATCGGGGGCGACGCCGACCTCTCCGAGTCGACGAAGACCACCATCGAAGAGGGCGGCGACTTCGACGGCCAGACGGGTGCGGGGCGCAACATCCACTTCGGCGTGCGGGAGCACGCGATGGGTGGCATCGTCAACGGCATGGCGTACCACGGGGGCCTGCGGCCCTTCGGCGCGACCTTCTTCAACTTCCTCGACTACATGAAGCCGTCGGTGCGACTCGCGGCGCTGTCGGAGCTGCCCGCGATCTTCGTGTGGACACACGACTCCATCGGGCTGGGCGAGGACGGCCCGACCCATCAGCCGGTGGAGCAGCTCATGACGCTGCGGGCGACGCCGCACACGACCGTCATACGGCCGTGCGACGCCAACGAGGCCGCCGAGGCCTGGCGGGTCGCCGCATCGCACGCCGGCGGACCCGTGGGACTCGTGCTGACGCGGCAGAACCTGCCCGTGCTGGACCGCGCGAAGCTCGCACCGGCCTCGATGCTCGCCCGGGGCGCCTACGTGCTCGCCGAGGCCTCGGGCAAGACCCCCCGGGTGATCCTGATCGCGACGGGCTCCGAGGTCTCCCTCGCGCTGGAGGCCCGGGAGGCCCTCGAGGCCGCCTCGATCGCGACCCGCGTCGTGTCGATGCCGTCGTGGGAGCTCTTCGCGAAGCAGCCGGCCTCCTATCGGGACGAGGTCTTGCCGCCGAAGATTCGGGCGCGCGTCTCGATCGAAGCGGGCTCCTCCGTGGGCTGGGAGCGCTGGGTCGGGCTCGACGGCGCCGCGATCGGCCTCGAGCGCTTCGGTGCCTCCGCCCCGGGGGACGTCGTGATGAAGGAGCTGGGCTTCCACGTCGACCGTATCGTCGCGACCGCGCGGAGGCTGGTCTCGTGAGGATCGCGGTCGGTTTCGATCACGCCGGTCTTCCGCTGCGGCCCGTCGTGCTGGAAACACTCCAGCGCCTCGGGCACGAGGTGAAGGACTGCGGCGCGAGTGCCTTCGATCCTCTGGACGATTACCCGGATTTCGCACGCGCCGTCGCGGAGGCCGTCGCCTCCGGCGAGTGCGCGCGGGGCATCCTGGGCTGCGGCAGCGGCGTCGGTGCGTCGGTCGCCGCCTCCAAGGTCCCCGGCGCCCGCGCGGCCCTCTGCCAGGACCCCTTTTCCGCCCGCCAGGGCGTGGAAGACGACGACATGAACATTCTGTGTCTGGGCGCGAGGGTCACCGGGCCTTCGCTCGCGGAGGTGCTGATCCAGATCTACCTCGCGGCCCGCTACTCGGGCGCCGAACGGCACGCCCGGCGTCTGGGGAAGGTGCGCCGCATCGAAGAGGACGCCCGTGCGGGTGTCTTCGAGACCACTCAGGGGAGAAAGCCATGAGCACGAACCCGTTGTTGCGTCTGCTGAAGCTCGGTCAGAGTGTCTGGTACGACTACATCCGGCGCGACCTGATGACCTCCGGGGAGCTGGACCGTCTCATCCGGGAGGACGGCCTGCGAGGCATGACCTCGAACCCCACGATCTTCGAGAAGGCGATCAGCCAGACGAGCCTCTACGACGGCGACATCCGCCGCGCCGCGGAGCAGGGTCTCGACTCCTCGAAGATCTTCGACGCGCTCGCGGTGGCCGACGTGCGTCGGGCCGCCGACGCGTTCCGACCGGTCTTCGAGGAGACCGGCGGCGACGACGGATTCGTGTCGATCGAGGTCGCTCCGCAGCTGGCCCGCGACACCGCCGGATCCATCGCGGAGGCGCGCCGCCTCTGGAAGGAGGTGGCGCGCCCGAACCTGATGGTGAAGATCCCCGGGACGAAGGAAGGAGTGCCGGCGATCCGGACGTGCCTGGCCGAGGGCATCAACATCAACATCACGCTGCTCTTCTCGGTCGGGCGCTACCGGGAGGTCATGGAGGCGTTCCTCTCCGGGCTCGAGGAGCGCGCCGCGCGCGGCGAGCCGGTCGACAAGATCCGCTCGGTCGCGAGCTTCTTCGTCTCCCGCGTCGACACGAAAGTCGACAAGGCCCTCGACGGCCTGGCGAAGGCGGGCGGAAAGGACGCCGACCGCGCGAAGGCGCTGCGCGGCAAGGCGGCGATCGGGAACGCCCGGCTGGCCTACCTGGCCTTCGAGGAGGTCTTCGGCGGCGCCCGCTTCGCGGCGTTGAAGGCTCGCGGCGTCGCCGTTCAGCGACCGCTCTGGGCCTCTACCTCGACGAAGGACCCGGCCTATCCCGAGCTCTACTACGTCGAGGCCCTCGTGGCGCCCCAGTCCGTCGATACCATGCCGCCGGAGACCTTCGCCGCGTACCGCGAGGCGGGGGACCCGAAGGATCGCATCCACGAGGGGCTGGATTCCGCGCGCAGCGTCTGGGGCGAGCTCGCCAGGCTCGGAATCGACGAGCGCAAGGTGTGCGAAGAGCTCGAGGAGGAGGGCGTGCGCAAGTTCACCGACTCCTTCGACGCCCTGATGAAGGCGATCTCGGAGAAGGAAAAGGCGACGAGGGTCGCTTGAAGCTCGCGCTCGGGCCGATCGGCCCGGCTTTCGAGGAGGCCGGGGGGCGGCTGAAGCGCGAGAAGGCCGTCGACCGCATCTGGGACGAGGATGCCTCGCTCTGGAAGGCCGACGAGGCCGCCCAGAAGAACATCCAATCGTCCCTGGGGTGGCTGACCGTCGCCGGCCGCATGGCCGACGAAGCGGACGAGCTCATGCAGTTCGCCGGCTCGCTGGCCGAGGATGCGGATCGGGCGCTCGTGATGGGCATGGGCGGCTCGAGCCTCGCCCCGCTCGTCTTCTCGGAGTCCTTTCCGGCGGTCGAGGGAGCCTTGCCGATCGAGGTCCTCGATTCGACGGACCCCGAGGAGATCCGCCGCGCGGCCTCGCGGCACGATCCCGCGCGAACGATCTACGTCGTGTCCTCCAAGTCCGGAACGACGCTGGAGCCCAACCTGTTCTTCGACGCCTTCTACGACATGGCGACCGCCTCGCTGGGGGAGAAGGCGGGATCCCGGTTCCTCGTCATCACGGATCCGGGCTCCGCCATGGAGACCGAGGCCGCGAAGCGCGGCGTGCGGCGCACCTTCGCCGGCGACCCTCGCATCGGGGGTCGGTATTCCGCGCTGTCGGCCTTCGGGCTGGTGCCCGCCGCCCTGATGGGTGTGGATCTGCGCGCGCTGCTCTCGCGCGCGGAGAAGGCGGCGAAGGCCTGCCGCGCGGCCTTCGAGGACAACCCCGGCGCCCGGCTCGGTGCCGCGCTGGGAGCCGCGGCACTCTCGGGACGCGACAAGGTCACCTTCGCGGTGACCCCGCCGATCGGCCGCTTCGGCCTCTGGACGGAACAGCTCATCGCCGAGAGCACCGGCAAGGAGGGCAAGGGAATCCTTCCCGTCGAAAGGGAGGATCTCGCCGATCCGTCCCGCTACGGGAGCGATCGCTTCTTCGTCTCGATCGCCCGCGACGACGATGCGGCCTTCGAGCCGGCCCTCGCGGCGCTCGAGGCGGCGGGCAACCCGCGGGCCGCCCTGAAGATCTCCGACGCGGCCGACCTGGGAGCCCAGATGTTCCTGTGGGAGTTCGCGACCGCGGTTGCGGGATTCCTGCTGGGGATCAACCCGTTCGATCAACCCAACGTGCAGGAGGCGAAGGACCTCACCAACGCCGTGCTCGCCAGCGGCAAGCCTCCGGCCGGCGAAGGCTCCGCACCGGGAGACGAGCGGGCGCTCTCGGAGCTGCTCTCGTCGCTCGGCCCGGGGGACTACTTCGCGATCACCGCCTACATTCCGTCGAGCGAGGAGAACGAGCGCGCGCTCCAACGTATCCGCCTCCTCGTGCGCGACGCCAGGAAGGTCGCGACGACCATTGGGTTCGGCCCGAGGTTCCAGCACTCGACCGGCCAGCTCCACAAGGGCGGTCCGGATACCGGCGTCTTCCTGCAGGTCACCGCGGGCGAGCGCGAGAGCCTCCCGATCAAGGGCCGTCCCTGGGGCTTCAAGACCGTCATCGACGCGCAGGCCGCGGGAGATCTCCAGGCGCTGCGCTCGCGGGGACGCCGCGCCTTGCGCGTCGTCCTGCCCCGGGACCACGCCCGGGGCCTCGCCGATCTCGAGGCCGCGGTCGCCTCCGCTCTGCGCACCGCCGCCCGGTGATGAGCGCGGTCGCGGAACGGGAGCCGCAGGCGCAGGCCGCCGGGGAGGGGGGGTCGGAAGAGGCGCTGCGGCCTCCCTGTACGCTCGTGATCTTCGGGGCGTCGGGAGACCTGACGCGGCGCCTGCTCGCGCCCGCGATCGCGCACCTCTCGCGAGACGGCGCGATCTCGCCCGACTTCGCGATCGTCGGCGTCGCGCGCAAGGAGATGTCCGACGCCGAGTTCCGCGCCTACCTCGCCGGCGGCGCGAGAGAGTTCACACCTCCGGCGCAGGGCCGGCCCGGCGAGCTCCCGGCGCAGGTGCGCTACGTGCGGGGGGACTTCACGGATCCGGCACTCTATGCCCGTCTGATCGAGGTCGTCACCTCGCTCGAGAGCCGCCGCTCCGGCGCACGCCACCGCATCTTCTACCTCGCGACGCCGCCGGAAGCGGACTCGACGATCGTCCGCGCGCTCGGTGAGGCCGGCCTCGCGCAGCCGGCCGAAGGCTGGGCGCGCATCGTCGTCGAGAAGCCCTTCGGCCACGATCTCGATTCCTGCGCCCGGCTCAACGAGGATCTGCTCACCGTCTTCCGCGAGCGGCAGATCTACCGGATCGATCACTATCTCGGCAAGGAGACGGTTCAGAACGTCTTCGTCCTGCGCTTCGCCAACGGGATCTTCGAGCCGCTCTGGAACCATCGCTACATCGACCACGTGCAGATCACGGTCGCCGAGACCGTCGGGGTCGGACACCGCGCCGGCTACTACGAGACCGCCGGCGTGATCCGCGACATGTTCCAGAACCATCTGCTCCAGCTGCTTTGCATCACCGCCATGGAGCCGCCCGCGACATTCGAGGCCGACGCCGTGCGCTCCGAGAAGGTCAAGGTCCTCCAGTCGATCCGGCCCATCGATCCGGCCAGAATCCAGGAGTGGGCCGTGCGCGGCCAGTACGGTCCCGGCGTCGTGCAGGGAAAACAGGTCCCGGGGTATCGCCAGGAGGGGTCGATCGGGCCGCACTCCGGGACCCCGACCTACGCTGCCGTGAAGTTCGCGGTCGACAACTGGCGCTGGGCCGGCGTGCCGTTCTACGTTCGGTCCGGCAAGCGCCTGGAGACCCGGGTCTCCGAGATCGCGATCGAGTTCAAGCGCGTGCCCCACATGCTCTTCCGGGCCGGGTCGGGCGACCTGAACCCCAACGTGCTGCGGCTGCGCATCCAGCCCAACGAGGCGGTCTCGCTGAAATTCGAGGCGAAGATCCCGGGCACCGTCCTGCAGGTGGAGTCGGTCTACATGGACTTCCCCTTCTCCAAGCTCGGCGCGCCGATCCAGGGGGGCTACGAGCGGCTCCTCCTGGACGTGACCCACGGCGATCAGACGCTGTTCGCGCGGCGCGACGAGGTCGAGAACGCCTGGCGAGTGGTTTCGCCGATCCTGGAGGCATGGGAGCGGATGCCCCCCGTCGAGCTGCCCAACTACGCCGCCGGCACCTGGGGACCCGACGCCGCGGACCGCTTCCTCGCGGCGGACGGACGCCGCTGGCGCACGTTCTAGACGATGGGCGGCAAGTCGGTCCGGGTTTTCGATTCCGCCGTGCTGCTCGCGGCCGGAGCGGCCGGGGAGTTCGCGAAGTGCGCGCGAGCGGCCGCTTCGGCTCGGGGCCTCTTCCGCGCCGGTCTCGCGGGGGGGCAAACCCCGCGCGCCGTCCACCGCGTGCTCGCGACCAGCCTGCGGGAGGAAGTTCCCTGGGGCGTGTTGCGATTCGGCTTCGGGGACGAGCGCTGCGTGCCGCCCGACGACCCCGGCTCGAACTACGGCATGGCGCGCGAGACGCTCTTCGAGCCGCTGGGCATCGCGGCGTCGGCCGTGCTGCGGATGGAAGGGGAGATCGACCCCGCGGAGGGCGCCCGCCGCTATCAGCTCGCCCTCGCGGGAGAGTTCGGCGCCCCGGGGATCCCGCGCTTCGACTTCCTCTTCCTCGGGATGGGCCCGGACGGGCACACGGCCTCGCTCTTCCCCCACACCACCGCGCTCGCGGAGCGGCGGCGGCTGGCCGTCGAGAACTGGGTCACGCTCAAGAACGAGTGGCGCCTGACGCTGACCTATCCCGTCATCAACGCTGCCAGCCGCGTGGCGTTCGTCGTCAGCGGCAAAGAGAAGGCCCACGCGGTCGCGCGCGTGCTCGCCGGAGACGCCGACCCGGCGGACTTTCCGGCCGCGGGCGTTGCCCCCTCCGACGGCGAGCTGCTCTGGCTGCTGGACCGCGAGGCCGCGTCGCAGCTCTGAGAATCGGCCCGGCTCCTACTTCAGCTCGAACCGCACCGTGACCGTCAGCGCGACCCGGACGGCCCGGCCGCGCAGCGTCGCGGGCTCGTAGCGCCACTGCCGAACCGCCGCGACGCTCGCCTCGTCCAGCGACGGGAAGAGGCTCTTTTCCACTCGGACGTCCTCGACGCGGCCATCCCTGCCGATGATCGCGCGCACGATCACGAAACCCTGGATGCGAAGCTTGACGGCGGCCGGGGAGTACTCGGGCTCGATTTTTTGAACGAGCCGCGGCGCATGGATCTCGCCGCCGAGCTCGTGAATCGTTTCGCCCACGGGAGGACAGGTGACACACGTGCCGCCGTCGGGGCTCCCGCCCGGGACTCCCGACGGATCGCCCGGCGGCCCGTCGCCGTCGGAGAGATCCGAGCCCTGCCAGGAGGGGTTCCCATCGTCGAGCTCCTCGGACGACGGCATCGTGTCGGGAACCTCGCGGGGGACTGCGATCGCCGATGCGACTCGGACCGATGACG
>DATBIJ010000200.1:0-11573 GCA_036557025.1 Thermoanaerobaculia bacterium
CCGCAGCGCGCGCGATCCGTCGGTCGCGAAGACGCCGGCGATCAGCCGCAGAGTGCCGCCGATGATGCGCGCATGGCCCGCGAGCGGCGCGCGGCAGCCCGCCTCGAGTCGGGAGAGCAGGGATCGCTCGGCCTCGAGCGCGAGCCGCGTCGCGGGATCCTCGAGCGCCGCCAGCGCCCCATGCACCCGCGCGTCGTCGCGACGTGCCACCAGCGCGAGCGCGCCCTGACCGATCGCCGGGATCATGGTCTCGACGGGGAGGATCTCGGTCGCCTCCGCGAGGCGGGAGAGCCGCTCGAGCCCGGCCGCGGCCAGCACGATCGCGTCGAAGCGGCCCTCCTGCAGACGCCGCAGGCGCGTATCGACGTTGCCGCGCGCGTCGAGGATCAGGAAGTCGGGCCGGGCGGCGAGCAGCTGCGCGCGACGCCGAGGGCTGCCCGTCCCCACGCGCGCGCCGGGCGGCAGCGCGGCGAGCGTCGCGCCGTTTCGGGCGATCCACACGTCGCGGGCGTCGGCGCGAGCGGGCACGGCGGCGATCGACAGGCCGTGCGGCAGCTCCGAGGGCAAATCCTTCGCGCTGTGGACGCCGAGGTCCGCCTGCCGAGCCAGCACGGCCTCGTCGATCTCCTTGGTGAAGATCCCCTTGCCCGAGATCGGCGCGCCTTCCTGCGAGAGTCGGTCGCCGGTCGTCCTGTAGGGCACGACCGCGGCCTCGTGCCCCAGTCCGCGCAGGGCGGCGGCGACTCCTTCGCTCTGGGCCAGGGAGAGCGCGCTGCCGCGGGCGGCGATGGTGAGCTTCACGGCCGGCGGAGGACCCGATGCCGCCGCCGGGCCGGATCACTCCTCATCGGGTCCGTCGAGATCGAACAGGAACCGCAGGGCCTCGGCCCGCTCGAGCTTTCGCGCCGGATCCTCGTCTCCCTTCAGGCGCCGCACCGGGTCGCGCAGGAGCCGCCGGGAAATGGCATCCGCGAACGCACGGAACCTCTCGCGCTCGCCGGCCGGAAGGCGGTCCAGCTCCGCGTCCCGGCTGGTCTCGAAGCGCCGGCGCAGGCTCGCCAATGTGGGCACCAGCGTCAGGTTCCCGTACCAGCCGAGGAACTTGCGCATCTCGTCCTCGACGATCCCCTCCGCCACCGGGATCTCGCGGGAGCGGCGCTGGCGGTTCTCGCGCGCCACCTCTTCGAGGTCGTTCAGCGCATAGGCGAAGACGTTGTAGATCTCCCGCGCGCCGGGCTCGATGTCCCCCGGCACCGCGAGGTCCAGCAGCAGCATCGGACGGTTCCGGCGGCGCCGCATCGCCGCCTCGACGTGCTCCCGCCGCACGATCGCCGTCGGGCTGGATGTCGCGCCGACGACCACGTCGGCCGTGTGGAGCTGCTCCGCGACGTCTTCCCACGGCATCGGCGTGGCGCCGAGGCGCGCGGCGAGGTCTTCGCCGCGCTTCGCGGTTCGGTTCGCGATCACGAGGTTGCGCACGCCGGCCTCTCCGGCGTGCCGCGCGAACAGCGCCCCGGTCTCCCCGGCGCCCAGGATCAGCGCCGTGTTGTCCCGCAGATCGCCGAAGACGCGGGTGGCGAGCTCGAAGGCGATCGATGCGATCGACAGCGGATGCACGGCGATCTCGGTCTCGCTGCGGACGCGCTTACCCGTCGCGACGGCCCACTCGAAGAGCCTGTGGAGGATCGCCCGGCTCGTGCCCGCCTCGCGGGCGATCTCCAGAGCCTGTCGGACCTGTCCCAGGATCTCGGTCTCGCCCAGCGCCATCGAATCGAGGCCTGCGGCGACGCGAAAGAGGTGGCGCACGGCCTCCGGACCCTCGCGCCGGAAGATTCCCTCTTCGATCTGGGCCGGCGACAGCCCGCGCCACTCGCCAACCCTTCGGGCGATCTCGTGGGTATTCTCGGGCGTCTCCAGCAGCCCGTAGATCTCGCTGCGGTGGCAGGTCGAGACGATCACGCCTTCCGAGAGGAGGCCTCCTTCCAGGAGCCGCTGCAGCCCCTCGCGAACCTCGTCGGGTGTGAACGCGACGCGCTCGCGGACGTGCTCCTGCGCCGAGCGGAAGTTCCATCCCAGGACGGCGAGCTGGGCCTCGCGCGCGCCGCTCATCGGAACTGGTGCGCCCCGGAGAAGTACAGGTTGACGATCGTGTAGGAGAACAGCACGAGGCAGAAGCCGGCGATCGAGAGCAGCGCCACGCGGCGGCCCTCCCACCCCCGGCGATCCATCCAGAGCAGAAACGCGTACGCGAGGAGCGTCAGAAGTGCCCAGACCACCTTGGCGTCCCCCAGATGACGCCAGACTTGCCGCGCCCAGGCCATCCCCAGCAGCACCGAGACCGCCAGGACCGCCAGCCCGATCGTGACGCTGGTGCGGTTCATCCGGCCGATCTGCTCGAGATCCGGGAGCCGCGAGAAGAGCCGGCCGCTTCGCGCCCGCCGGATCTGGCGGGCCTGCACGAGGTAGAGCACCGAGATCACGAACGAGAGGGTGAACGCCGCGTAGGCAAGCATCGCGAGGTTCACGTGGAAGGCGAACAGCACGCCCCGCGTGCCGCCCTCGCCGGCACCGGCGGGCGGGGACTCCGGCACGAGCAGCCCGAGCGCGGAGAAGAGGATCACGAACGGGATCAGGAACGGGCCGACCGCGCGCTCGCGGTGGCGCGCGAAGAGAATCAGATAGGAGATGCCCAGCATCCAGCCGAAGAGCGACATCGAGCCGGCGAGCGTCCGGTACGGGGCGGCCTCGATCGCCCGGCCATGGACCCAGAGCTGCGCGAACTGCAAGGCGACGCCGGCGGCCACCCAGAGCGGGGCCGAGTGCGCCGCGGTCTCCTGGCGCCGCCAGAGTGCCCGCGCGGACACGACCTCCGCCGCCGCGTAGGAGGCGACCGCGAGCCAGCCGAGCAGCGTGGATTCCACGACGCGATTCTACCGGCCGGCGATCCCTCCTGCCGCGCCGCTCCGAGCCCTGCGGCCCCTGATAGATTGGGCCCGATGACACGCGACGCCCTCGGGACCCTCCGCGAGTTCACGCCCTCTCCGGGCGTTACCGGCCGCTTCCACTCCCTCCCGCAGCTCGAGGCCTCCGGCGTCGGGAAGATCTCCCGCCTGCCGGTCTCTCTGCGCATCGTCCTGGAGTCGCTTCTCCGGCACTGCGACGGGCGGCGCGTCAAGGAGGAGGACGTTCGCGCGCTCGCGAGCTGGCGACCGAAGGCAGAGCGGGTCGAGGAGATCCCGTTCGTCGTCGCGCGCATCATCCTGCAGGACTTCACCGGCGTCCCGCTGCTCGTCGATCTCGCCGCCATGCGCTCCACGGTCGAGCGGCTGGGCCGCGACCCCGCGCTCGTGGAGCCGCTGGTGCCGGTCGCGCTCGTGGTGGACCACTCCGTGCAGGTCGACTACTGGTCGACGCCCGACGCCCTGCGTCTGAACATGGAGATGGAGTTTCGGCGCAACCGCGCGCGCTACGAGTTCCTGAAGTGGGGCATGCAGGCCTTCCGAGGGTTCGACGTCGTGCCGCCCGGCTTCGGGATCGTCCACCAGGTGAACCTCGAGTCGCTCGCGCCGGGCGTCTTCGAGAGCGGCGGGCTCTACTATCCGGACACGCTCGTGGGGACCGACTCCCACACGACCATGATCAACGGCCTCGGTGTCGTGGGCTGGGGCGTCGGCGGAATCGAGGCGGAGGCCGGCATGCTCGGGCAGCCGGTGTCCTTCCTGACGCCCGACGTGGTCGGCGTTCACGTCACCGGCCGCCTCGAGTCCGGCGTCACGGCGACCGACCTCGCCCTGCACGTGACCGAGATGCTGCGCGCCGCGAAGGTCGTCGGCAAGTTCGTCGAGTTCCACGGCGAGGGCGCGGCGTCGCTGACGCTCCCCGACCGCGCGACGGTCGCCAACATGGCGCCGGAGTACGGCGCGACGATGGGATTCTTTCCGGTCGACGAGAACTCCTGCCGCTACCTGGCCGCGACGGGCCGCTCCGAGAAGGCCGTCTCGGCGTTTCGCGAATACTTCAAGGCCCAGGGCCTCTTCGGGGTTCCGAGGGGCGGCGAGATCGACTACAGCCAGGTGCTCGAGCTCGACCTCGCGCGCGTGCGGCCGAGCGTGTCCGGCCCGAAGCGACCCCAGGATCGGATCGACCTGCCGGAGCTCAAGGCCGCATTTCGAAAGATCCTGGGCGCTCCCGTCGCCGAAGGCGGCTATGGCAAGGGGCCCGAGGAGGCGGCGCGGCGCTACCCCACGAAGATCGGCAAAACGGGCCCCGAGGCCCTCGTCGCCGGAGGCGGCCTGCAGGACGCCACCGCCGTTGCCTCAAAGGCGGAGTCGCAGGAGACCAACCCCTGGACCGAGACCGAGATGGCGAACAACCGCCCCACGCCCAGCCTCGTGCCGCCGGAGCCGGGACCCGAGTCCTGCGAGGACCTCGGACACGGCGACGTGCTGATCGCGGCAATCACCTCCTGCACGAACACGTCCAACCCCAGCGTCATGCTCGGCGCCGGCATCCTCGCGAAGAAGGCCGTCCAGGCCGGGCTGCGCGTCTCTCCTCGCGTGAAGGCCTCGCTCGCGCCCGGCTCGCGCGTCGTCACCGAGTATCTCGGGCGCACGGGGCTCCAGACCTATCTCGACGCGCTGGGCTTCGAGCTCGTCGGCTACGGCTGCACGACCTGCATCGGCAACTCCGGACCGCTCGACCCGCGGGTCGAAGAGGTCGTGACCTCCCACGACCTCGTCGCGGCCGCGGTGCTGTCGGGCAACCGCAACTTCGAAGCGCGGATCCACCAGAACATCAAGGCGAACTTCCTGATGAGCCCGCCGCTCGTGGTGGCCTTCGCGCTCGCGGGCCGTGTGGACATCGACATGGGCAATGAGGCCCTCGGGATCGGACGCGGCGGCCGCGAGGTGTTCTTGAAAGAGATCTGGCCCACGTCCGAGGAAATCGACGCGGCGCTGCGCTCGGCCGTCGAACCCGAGACCTACCGGCGGCTCTACGGCGCCGTCACTCAGGACAACCCGCTCTGGGACGACATCCCGACGGCGCTGGGCCGCGTCTACAAGTGGGACCCGGACTCCACCTACATCCAGGAGCCGCCGTTCTTCGACGGCTTCGGCGCCGTGCCCGCCGCGATCACCGACATCCGGGCCGCGCGAGCGCTCGCGATCTTCGGCGATTCGGTCACGACCGACCACATCAGCCCCGCCGGCGCGATCAAAAAGGATTCGCCCGCGGGCCGATACCTGCTCGAGCGCGGCGTCGCCCCCGAGGGGTTCAACAGCTACGGCTCGCGCCGCGGCAACGACCGGGTCATGACGCGCGGGACCTTCGCCAACGTCCGCATCCGCAACCTGATGGCGCCCGGCACGGAGGGCGGCGTGACGCGCCATCAGCCGGGGGGCGAGACGCTGCCGATCTACGACGCCGCCGTGCGCTACCAGGCCGCGGGCGTCCCCCTGCTGGTGTTCGCAGGCCAGGAGTACGGCACGGGCAGCTCCCGCGACTGGGCGGCGAAGGGCACGCGCCTGCTCGGCGTGCGCGCCGTGGTTGCGCAGAGCTTCGAGAGGATCCACCGCTCGAACCTCGTCGGAATGGGCGTGCTCCCCTGCCAGTTCGCAGAGGGCGTCTCGGCAAGAACCCTAGGGCTCGACGGCACGGAGACCTTCGATCTGACGGGGCTCGAGAAGGGCGTCGCGCCCCGCGAGACGGCGCCGCTCACCATTCATCGCGCCGACGGTCGCACGGAGCAGGTCGCCGTCCGCGTGCGGATCGACACGCCGATGGAGGTCGACTACTACCGACACGGCGGGATCCTTCCCTTCGTGCTGCGGCAGCTGCTCGGTTAGAGTCTCCCGCGTTTCGAACGACAATCGATCCGGGCCTGGCGCGTTCCACCCTGGCGAACGAAGGAGGACGAAGACGTGACCGATTTCCGTGCGATCTCCTGCAACCCCCGCGGCGTTCTGGCGGCCGCGGGCCTGATCCTGATCGCGCTCTCGCCGCTCGCACTCTCGCAGTCGTCCGCGAAGCCGTCCGCCACGAAGCTCTCTCCCGCCGCCGAGCGCGGCAAGTACCTCGTGTCGATCCTGGCGTGCGACGATTGCCACACGCCGCTCCAGTGGGGTCCCAACGGCCCCGCGCCCGACATGACGAAGCACCTGAACGGACATCCCGAGGGGGTGACGATGGGACCGCCCCCGGCGCCGACGGGCGGATGGCTCTGGGCCGGCGCCGCGACCAGCACGGCCTTCGCGGGCCCCTGGGGAATCAGCTATGCGACCAACCTGACCCCGGACGAGAACACGGGGATCGGGATCTGGACCGAGAAGATGTTCGTGGACACCATAAGAAATGGGAAGCACATGGGCACGTCCCGGCCCCTCCTGCCGCCGATGCCCTGGATGGCATACCGGAACCTGAGCGAGGAGGACCTGAAATCGATCTATGCCTACCTGCGGACGCTCAAGCCGGTGAGGAACCGCGTTCCCGACTTCGAGGAGGCCAAGCCCGCGGCGGCGCCCGCTCCCGGACCGGCGAAGAAGTAGACCGCTTCCCGCCCCCTTCCCTTCGGCGCCCCGCCCCGATATAAGGAGCGGGGTGCCCGGGTCCCTCACGCGCCGCGATGCGCTCCAACTCCTGGCCGGCGCCGCGGCCGGCGCCCGGCTCTCCCGGCGGGCCATGGGGCAGACCCTGCGTCGGCCTCCGAACATCGTCGTCTTCCTGACCGATGACCAACGGCAAGACGCCATGAGCGTCGCCGGGAACCGAATTCTGAAAACGCCGAACATGGACCGTATTGCAGCGGAGGGCGTCCGGTTCACCGAATCCTTCGTCACCAACTCTCTCTGCGGACCGAGCCGCGCCAGCTTCCTGACCGGTCTCTACTCGCACGCCCATGGCGTGATTTCCAACGCCGACCCTCCCGCCTTCGGACATCAGAAGGGCATCGAAGGCCATCCCACGTATCCGGAGCTGCTGCAGAAGGCCGGTTATCGAACCGCGGTCGTCGGAAAGTGGCACCTTCGCGGAACGCCGCAGGGCTTCGATCACTGGGTGATCTTCCCCTGGCAGGGCGAGTACCACGACCCCGAGATGATCGCCAACGGCGCGACGATCCGCCTGCGTGGTCACTCCGAGGACGTCACGGGAGACCAGGCGCTGGCCTTCCTGCGCTCGCTGCCGAAGGAGGAGAGGCCCTTCTGTCTCCTCGTGCACTTCAAGGCGCCGCACCGTTCCTGGGAGCCGCCCGCGCGCTTCCTCGAAACCTTCGCCGACACGGTCATCCCGACGCCGAGGACCTTCGAGGATCGGCTCGCGGGCCGGCCCGAGGCGGTCCGGCGGGCCACGATGGCGATCGCCGACATGGGGGACTTCGAGAAGCGGGGCGTCCCGCGCGACCTGCCGGTCGAGGAGCGCAAACGCCGCAATCTTCAGGAGCTCGTGAAGAACTACTACCGCGTTCTGCTGGCCGTCGACGAGAACGTCGGTCGAATCCTCGACGAGCTGGAGAAGAGAGGCCTCACACGCGACACGGTCGTCGTCTACTCCTCGGACAACGGCTTCTTCCTCGGGGAGCACGGCCTCTTCGACAAGCGGCTGATGTACGAGCCTTCGATCAGGGTGCCGATGCTCCTGCGATATCCCGCACGCGTCGCGCCCCGCGTCGAGAATGCGCACATGGTGCTCAACGTGGACCTCGCCCCGACGCTGCTCGAGCTCGCGGGGGTCGCGGCGCCTTCCGGACTCCACGGCCGCAGCTTCGTGCCCCTGCTGGAGGGCAGGCCGGTCCATTGGCGCGACGACTTTCTCTACGAGTATTACGAGTACCCCGCGGCGCACTGCGTCCGCAAGAACCGTGGGGTTCGCGACGGCCGTTGGAAGCTGATCCACTTCTGGCAGCCTCCGGAGGAGTGGGAGCTCTACGACCTGCGCTCCGACCCCGACGAGACCAGAAACCTCGTCTCCGAGCCTGGACACGCGGAGACGGTGCGACGACTGCGCCGCCGCCTCGAGGAGCTGCGCCGGGAGCTCGGTGACGCCGAGCCCGCATCACTCGAGCCGCCCCCGCCTTGCGACCTGCCGGCATGACCTGCGGCACCCGGTAGAATCCCCTCCTTCGATGGATGCCTCCACCCCTTCCGCCGCCCGCTTCCTCGACGCCTGCGCCGGGCGCGCCGTCGACCGGCCGCCCGTCTGGATGATGCGCCAGGCGGGGCGCTATCTGCCCGAGTACCGGGAGGCGCGCGCGCGGTTCACCTTCTCGGAGCTCTGCCGCTCCTCGGGCGCCGCGGTCGAGGTCTCGCTGCAGCCCTTCCGCCGCTTCCGGCCGGACGCCGTGATCTTCTTCTCGGACATCCTCCTGCCCGTCGAAGCGATGGGCGTCCCCGTCGAGTTCGCCGACGGCGGACCGCGGATCGCCGCGCCCGTTCGCTCGGCGTCCGACGTCGACGCCCTGCGCGCCTTCGACCCGGCCGTGGAGCTCTCCTTCCAGGGAGAGATCCTGCGGGCCCTGCGGCGCGAGGTCGGCGACTCCGCGGCCGTCCTGGGGTTCTGCGGCGCCCCCTGGACGATGGCGAGCTACATGGTCGAGGGCGGCGTGTCGCGCTCCTTCTCGGTGCTGAAGGAGATGATGGGCCGGGACCCCGCGCTCCTGCGACGCCTGCTCGACTTTCTGGCCGACCGAGTTTCCGACGTGCTCTCGCATCAGATCGACGCCGGCGCGCAGGCGATCCAGATCTTCGACACGTGGGCGGGCGAGCTCTCGACCGACGACTACCGCGCCTTCGCGCTGCCGGCCCTCCGGCGCGCGATCGACGGGATTCGCCGCATCGATCAGCCGCTGATCGTCTACGTCAACGGCTCCGGGCACCTGATCGAGGCGCTCGCTTCCTCCACGGCGGACGTGCTCTCCGTGGACTGGCGGACCCCCCTGACCGTGGTGCGCCGGCGGGCCCCCGGGCTGGCCCTGCAGGGCAACCTCGACCCGGGAGCGCTGCTGGGAGATCCCGACGAGGTCATGCGCCGCACGCGCCGGATGATCGGCGAGACGGGCGGGCACGCCCACATCGTCAACCTCGGACACGGCGTGCTGCCCGGCGCCCGCCTCGAGTGCGTCGAAGCCTTCTTCGAGGCGGCGCGGCGCCCGCTCCCGGCGCGCGGCGACCTGCCCGCGGCGGTCCCGGCGTGAGCGTCGACGAGATCTCCTCCGAGCTGCTGCACCGCTACAACGTTCCGGGGCCCCGGTATACCTCTTACCCCACCGCGCCGGTCTGGACAGAAGAGCTCGCGCCGGAGGACTTCCGCAAGGCGTTGGAGCAAGGCGCGGCGCGACCCGAGCCCGCCCCGCTCTCGCTCTACCTGCACCTGCCCTACTGCGAGAGCCTCTGCCACTTCTGCGCCTGCACGGTCGTCATCACGGGATCGAATCACTCGGTCGAAGAGCGCTATCTCGCCGCTCTCGAGCGCGAGGCCGACGCGGTCGCCGCCGCCGCCGGAGACCGGCCGGTGGTGCAGCTCCACTGGGGAGGCGGCACGCCGACCTACTTCTCGCCCGGGCGGCTCGAGCATCTGGGCCGCCACCTCCGGGAGCGCTTCCGGGTCGATCCCCAGGCCGAGATCGGGGTCGAGATCGATCCGCGCGTCACCACCCGCGCGCACCTGGAGGTCCTCGCGTCGCTGGGCGTCAACCGCCTCTCGTTCGGCGTTCAGGACTTCGATCCCGCCGTGCAGCAGGCGATCCATCGGATCCAGCCCTTCGAGCAGACGCGCGATCTGATGGGCGCGGCCCGCAGTCTCGGGTTCCCGAGCGTCAACATCGATTTGATCTACGGACTGCCCTACCAGACCTCGGCGAGCTTCGATCGGACGATCGACGCGATCCTCGACCTGGCCCCCGACCGCCTGGCGGTCTACTCCTACGCGAACGTCCCCTGGATGAAGAAGCACCAGCGCCTGCTCGAGCCTCACCTGCCCTCGGAGGGCGAGAAGTTCGAGATCTTCCGCACCGCGCTTTCGCGTTTCCTCGCCGCCGGGTTCGAGTACATCGGCATGGACCACTTCGCTCGGCCCGAGGACGAGCTGGCACGGGCGCGCCGGGATCGCACGCTCCACCGCAACTTCCAGGGCTACACGACCAAAGCCGGGACCGACCTGCTCGGAATGGGCATGAGCGCGATCTCCTCCGTCGGCGACGCCTATTTCCAGAACCGCCGGGAACATCCGGCGTACCTCGCGGCGGTGGAGGCAACGGGCGGCGCGACGTTCCGCGGCCTGCGGCTGAGCGACGAGGACCGCCTGCGGCGTCGCGTCATCCAGGCGCTGCTGTGCCACGGCGTCGTCGTCAAGTCGGAGATCGAGCGCGAGTTTTCCATCGATTTCGACGCGCACTTCGCCGACGCGCTCGCGCGGCTCGTGCCCTGCGCCGAGGACGGCCTCGTCGCGCTCTCTCCCGAAGCCGTCACGGCGACGGCGCTCGGCCGGGTCTTCCTGCGCAACCTCGCGATGCCCTTCGACGCGCACCTCGCCTCCGAGGCGGCGCGCCCCGTCTTCTCACGGACGCTTTGAGCCCCGCGGCCGGGCCCCGGCGGGCGATCCTCTTCCTTCAGCTCGGCGGCCCGTCGACGCTGGAGGAGGTGCCCGGATTTCTCTACCGGCTCTTCGAGGATCCGGAGGTCCTTCGTGTCCGGCCCAGGATCCTGCGCAGGGCGCTCGCCGGCGCGATCGCGTTGGCCCGTCAGGGGGCTAGCAAGAAACTCTACGCCTCGATCGGCGGCGCCTCTCCCATCCGCCGATGGACCGAGGCACAGGCCGCGGCCGTGCAGGAGATCCTGCGGCGCGAGGGGCGCGAGGCACACGTCCGCGCCGCGATGAACTGCGCGGCGCCCCTGGTGGAGGATGTCGTGCGGGATCTCTCCCGCGGCGGCGTCGACCGATTCCTTGCGCTGCCGCTGTATCCCCAGTACTCGCTGACGACGACGAAGGGAGCACTCGATCGCGCGCGCGAGGCCGTGCGCCACCACGCCCCCGGCGCCCGGCTGGAGGAGGTCGGCTCCTGGCCGACGCATCCTCTGTTCGTGCAGGCGCACGCGGACGCGATCGCGCGGGAAGCGGCGAAGTTCCCCGACCCCCGCCCCGAGGCCATCCACCTGCTCTTCTCCGCCCACTCGATCCCCCGTAAGCTCGTCGAGCGGCTGGGAGACCCCTACGCCCGCGAGGTCGAGGCCAGCGTCGCGGCGATCCTGGCGCACCTGGGCAACGGTTACGCGAGCCGTCTCGCCTGGCAGTCGAAGCTCGGACCGGTGGAATGGCTTGCGCCCGCGACGCTCGACGTGATCCGCGAGCTCGGCGCGGCCGGGGCGCGGCAGGTGCTGGTGGTTCCGATCGCGTTCGTCACCGACCACGTCGAGACGCTCTACGAGATCGACCAGCTGTTCGCCGAGGCGGCCGCGAGCGCCGGGATCACGCACTTTCGCCGGACGCCGGGCCTCAACCTCGACCCGACCTTCCTCGATGCCCTCGCCGACATCGTCCGGAGCCGGGCGTCCTTCTGGGCCGACCCGTGAGCGGTACGGTCG
>DATBIJ010000201.1:0-8245 GCA_036557025.1 Thermoanaerobaculia bacterium
AGGCCCGCGGCGCCGCGCTGCCGACTCTGACGAAAAAGATCGCAAAAGCTGCCGGATTCTTCCCGGGAGGCGTACCCTAGAAGGACAATGAGGGCAGCCCTCCTGGCCGTCGGCCTGCTCGCGCAGACCGTCGCTCCGGGACCCGCCGTCTGGCGCCTGGCGCTGGCCGACGGGAGCGTGTACCGGCTGCAGGCGCCGCCGCGCCCCGCGGGAGAGCGTCTGGAGTTCACGACCGAGAAAGGCTTCGTCTACTCCGTATCGCTGCAGGAAGTCGTCTCTTCACTGCCGATGCCCACGCCCCGTCCGACTCCCGTCGTGTTCGATCCGCACGACGATCACAACCTCGGAGCGATCGCGCGGCAGCAGCGCGCGGGAGCTCCCTCGGCCGTGGCGCCGGCGCCCACGCGCCGCGGCGCCCTCGCGCGACCCACGGCCAGGCCGACGCCCACGCCGACGCCGCGACCCCTCTTCGGGACAAGCGGGACACCGACGCCTCCCCGGTGAATCCCGCTTCCGGCAAGGTGCGTCCGCGGAGTCGCCACATAAATAGCTTTGTCTCAATGAGTTACGAACGCGTGGCCGGGCGCAGATAGGATCGGTCGCAGAAGATTCCGCGATGAAGATCTCCTGGCAGGGCCGCGAGGTCGAGGCTCGGGAGATGGGCGACGGTCCGGCGGTCGTCCTCCTGCACGGGTATCCCCTCGACGGCGCGATGTGGTCCGGCGTGGGTCGCCTGCTCTCGACGCGGTTCCGCGTCATCAAGCCGGATCTGCCGGGACGCGGCGACAACCCGCAGAGCGGCGCGCCGAGCCTCGACGCGTACGCCGAGTTCGTCTCGGCGCTGCTTTCGCAACTTCCCGGAAAGGTCGGGCTCGCGGGATTCTCGATGGGAGGCTACGTCGCGCTCGCGCTCCTGCGCCGGCGCGCGCCGATCGCCGCGCTGGCCCTGGTCGATACGCGCGCGACTGCGGACGACGCCGCGGGGCGCGCGGCTCGGGAGGACGCGATCGCGACCGTCCAGGCGAAAGGAGTCGCCGCCATCGCCGAGGCCATGACTCCCAAGCTGCTCTCGGCGGATGGCCTGCGCTCGCGCGACCTGGCCGAGCGCGTGCGCCGCCTGATCGAGCGGCAGCCGCCCGAGACCGTCATCGCCGATTTGCAGGCCATGCGCGACCGCCCGGATTCGACCGACCTGCTCCCCGCCGTCGATGTTCCGACCCTCGTCCTCGTCGGAGAGGCGGATGCCCTCACGCCGCCGGCGGCCTCGGAGGCGATGAGCGCGGCGATCCCGGGCGCGCGGCTCGTGCGGATTCCCGGCGCGGGACACCTGACGCCGATGGAACGGCCACGCGCGGTCGCGGAGGCGCTCGGGGAGTTCTTCGGTCCGGCGCTGGCCTGACGCCTTCGAGTCGCCCGCCCGGCGTCAGAAGCTCTGGAGCGCCTCGATCGGGGCGTACGCGTCGGACAGCTCGGGAACCTCGATGGGCGCCGGAGGGCTGCGGCGCACGATCGAGGTGAAGACCTCGAGCGCGCCCAGGCGCCATTGTCGCGCGACCGTGGCGGCGTTGCTTCGGAACTGTTCCGGGGTCACCGGGTCCGCCGACACCGACGCGACGATGATCGCGTTTCGGATGAACGCGGTCTCCCCTTCCTTCAGGTCGGGAGCCATGAGATAGGTCTGACCGAACACGCGGCGGATCGTCCCGTAGGCCGCCCAGAACAGCTCGCCCCGCTCCCCCATGACCTTGCCGAGGAAGTTCGCCGCGAACACGCCGTCCCGCGTCAAACGGGTGCGGGCCAGCGCGAAGAACTCGCGCGTCATCAGGTGAAACGGAATCCCCGTGGCGTTGTAGGCGTCCAGCACGATGAGGTCGTAGGGCTCGCCGCCGCGCGCGAGGAACACGCGGCCGTCCTCGATGTGGATCTTGTTGCGCTCCGACTCCTTGAAGCCGAAGTACTCGCGAGCGACCTGGGCCACCACGGGGTCGATCTCGACCGTGTCGATGTGCGCGTCCGGGAAGACCTCCGACAGCCGTCTCGGGAACGTTCCGGCACCCAGCCCGATGACGCAGACGCGCTTGATGCCCGGCTTGACCGCCCAGGCCGCGAAGAACGCCTCGTCGTACCCGAAGACCGAGCGGTCCGGCCGGTCGAGGTGGACGCCGCCCTGAGTGAGGTTGTCGAACCGCATCAGCCGCACGCGGTCCATCTGGTACACCTGGAGATGGTGGTAGGCCGTGTCGCGGGAGAGCAGGATCTTGACGCCGGAGATGTCCTCGACCGGGCGCCGTGCGAAGCCCGTGAAGACACAGGCCAGGGCCGCGAGGCTCGCGGCGAGCACGGTCGCGCGATTCGCCATCAGAAGGATCGCGCACAGCACCAGCGTGGCGGCCAGCACGAGCAGCAGCGTCGGAACCGAGAACATCGGGATCAGCACGAACGCCGTCGCCAGCGTGCCGAGAATGGATCCGGCCGTCGAGAGCGCGGAGTAGCTTCCGGCGACGGAGCCGACGCGGTCCATGTTCGGAACCGCGACACGCACCGCGAAGGGTGAGACCATTCCCATCAGCAACGAGGGGGGAAGAAACAGCGCGAGGGCGGCGGCCAGCGAGCCGAGGCGTAGGTCCCAGTTCGCGCGTCCCAGGGCGGCGAGCAGCCCGGGTGCGAACTGGATCGCGGGCAGGATGAGCACGGCGGCACCCGCGAGGATCAGCGAGATCGCGGAGGGGTCCGGATACCGGTCCGCCAGCCGGCCGCCGAGAGCGTAGCCCACCGCGAGCGCCGTCAGGAAGACCGTCAGCAGGCTTCCCCACACGTAGACCGATGATCCGTAGCTCGGGGCAAGCACCCTCGAGCCGAGGATCTCGAGCGACATGATCACGGCGCCGGAGAGGGCGACGACGATCTGCAGGCGAAGTCGGGAGGATCTCAACGGCGGCCGTGTTCCTGCGAGAGTGTACACGGCTCGCCGAAGGAGCCCGCGGCACTACGGCCGCTCGAGCCTCCAGAGCGCGACGTCGCCTTCCCGACCCAGCTCGGTCCAACGCCCGGGGAACAAGCGCTTCACCGACTCGACCTCGAAGGGCGCCAGCAGGGCGTACCAGGTGCCCCCGCGTTCGCGAAGCGCGCGATCCAGAACCACCAGCCGTCCCTCGTCGAGCCAGTTCCACATCGTGTAGGGAACCTCCGTGTAGTACTCGAGGGCTCCGGTCATCTGCATCGCGACGACGAGCCCGCCGGGCGGGACGAGCCGCTCGGCCATGCGGCTCGCGCGCAGGTAGATCCTCTCGCCTCGAAAGAAGCGGTAGACGCCCTGGTCCGCCTGATAGACGACGCCGGCCGCCGCGGCGAAGGTCCCCAGCGCGATCGCCGCCGCCGTCATCCGACGCCCGGGAAAGGGCGGTCGCACGGCACGCGCCTGCGCCTCCAGGAGATGGTGGCCGCACAGCAGGGACCCGGCGATTGCGGCGGGAAGCCCGGGCATCAGGAACCGCGTGTACCACCACGTCTCGTAGGGCCCGTAGAAACAGTAGAAGGCGAAGAACACGAGGAGCCAGCAGATCAGCATCGCGCGATCGCGTGCGCCGATCCGCGCGTCGAACCCCGCGAGGATCCAGCCCGCGATGACCACGCCGCCCGTCAGCGCCGACATCCAGAAGAAGTAATGCGCGAAATGGTTGCGGAAGAAGTCGAGCGACATCGCGTCCGAGAGCACCGCGCCGTAGCCCGACCGAAAGGGAGAGCCGTAGACGGTGGAATTCCACACCGCCAGGAAGATCGCGAACGGAAGCCCGCCCAGTGACAGCATTGCCCAGGCCCGGCGCGTCGCCGGCAGCGCGAAGAGCATCGGAACGATCAACAACGCGTTCGTCGGACGCACCAGGACCGCCAAGCCCAGGGAGGCACCGCCCGCGGCCGCCCAGGCGGCACTCCCACGCGCACGCCGCGCGAAGAGGACCGCGGCAATCGCCAGCGTCGTCGCGACGACGTCGCTCATCGGCTGCAACGCAAAGAACGTCCACGTCGGAAACGACGCGAGCAGAAAAGCGCCCATCGCGCTCCAGGAGCGCGGCAAACCCAGGTCGCGAAGCAGCAGGAACATCAGGCCGACGCCGAGCACCGCGAAGAACGGGCTGACGAAGTACGCCGCGTCCGGCGAGCCCGTCACGCGGATCGCCCCCGCCATCAGAATTGGCAGACCCGGCGGATAGAAGGGTGCCACCGTCCCGGGCCGCGGGCCGGGAACGTGGCCGAGCGCGATGAAGAGGTTGGGGAACGCTCCGTCCGGGGGCAGGCCGTAGCGTCGCAGTGCCGGAATGTCGCGCACGACGCGGCCCTCGAGGATCCCGCGGGCCGTGTTGAGGTACCCGGAGGAATCCGATCCGCCCGCGACCCGTGTCCGGTGGGGGATCAGAAACCCGGCGTAGGCGGCGAGCAGGAGGGCGCCGAGGACGCTCGCCGCCGGGATTCGGCGCTTCACGCCGGGGGATGTTATGCGGGCATTCTCCATGCGACAATGGAGGATCTTGTCCGTTTCGAAGACAAAGGCCCCAACGGCGGCGGAGCCGCCTGTCGGAGATCTGCTCCGGTCGGGCCGTGTCTTGATCGTCGACCCGGACCCGGCCCTGCGCCAGTCGCTGCGCGAGCTTCTCGAAGGAGCCGGCCACGTCGTCCGGGAAGCGGCCGGCAGCGCCGCGGCGCTCCAGGCCCTCGCGGGAGAGAAGCCCGATCTGATCGTGCTCGAGTCCGACCTGCCCGACGGCCGGGGGTTCGACGTTCTGGAACAGGTCCGCTCCGACCCCGCGACCGGCCTGCTGCCCGTCGTCCTGACCACACGCCGCGGCGGCGAGGAAGCGCGGCGGGAGGCGGACCGCCTCGCGGCGAGCGAGCTGTTCCTGAAGCCGGTCCCGCTGCGCAAGCTGCTCTCGCGCATCGACGGGCTGCTCTGGCTCCAGCGCCTCGCCGCCGAGCACGAGCACGTCGACCACATGATCGCGACGCTGGCCCGCACCATCGACGTGCGCGATCCCTTCACCGCGGGGCACAGCCAGCGGACGGCGGAGCTTTCCGATCGCGTGGCGGCGCGCCTCGGCCTGACCGCCGCCGAGCGCCGCGTGATCGGCCGCGGCGCGCTGTTCCACGACTTCGGCGAGATCGTCCTGCCCGACGCCGTGCTGAAGAAGCCGGGCCGGTTGACCGACGAGGAGCGCGCCGTGATGGAGCAGCATCCGATCACGGCGATGCACCTGCTTTCGCCGATGAAATCGCTCGAGCCGATTCTGCCGATCGTGACCCAGCATCACGAGAAGCTCGACGGGTCGGGGTATCCCCTCGGGCTGACGGCACCGGATCTGGCGATGACCGTGCGCATCGTGTCCGTCGTCGACATCTACGACGCGGTGACGCACGCGCGCACGTACCGCGAGGCACTTCCGGCCTCGGCGGCCTTCGAGATTCTGGGGGAGGGCGTGAAGAAGGGGTGGTGGGACGGCGAAGCCGTCGCCCTGCTCGAGGCAGAGGTGTCGGAGCGGCCCGCGGACCCGTGAGCGCCCGCCCGCCGGCCGGCGCGACTCCCTCGACGTCGGTCGGTTATCCTCATTCCAACGTGTTTCCGTCGGGCAGCATGGTCGGTCCCTTCGAGGTCCTCGGCCCGCTCGGCTCCGGCGGAATGGGCGAGGTCTACCGGGCCCGCGACACGCGGCTCGGCCGCGAGGTCGCCCTCAAGGTGCTGCCGCAGCAGCTCTCCTCCAACCGCGAGGGCCTCGTGCGCTTCGCGCAGGAGGCGCGATCCGCCTCTTCGCTGAACCATCCGAACATCGTGACGATCTTCGAGATCGGCACGGCCGACTCCTCCCCGTTCCTGGCGATGGAGCTGATCGAAGGCCAGACGCTGCGGGAGCTGCTCGACGCGGGCCCGTTGCCGATCCGACGCTCGATCGATCTCGCGGCCCAGGTGGCCGACGGCATCGCGAAGGCACACGAGGCGGGCATCGTCCACCGCGACCTGAAGCCGGACAACATCATGATCACGAAGGACGGCTTTGCGAAGATCCTGGACTTCGGGATCGCGAAGCTCCAGTCCTCGGGCGACGGATCGCCTGCGGCCGAGCCCGGCCTCACGCAGACGGGCTTCATCGTCGGCACGCCCGACTACATGTCGCCCGAGCAGGCTTCCGGGAAATCCCTGACGTTCCGGTCCGATCAGTTCTCGCTGGGCCTCATCGTCTACGAGATGCTCGCCGGTCGCCGCGCCTTCCAGCGCGCGACCGCGGTGCAGACGCTCTCGGCGATCATCCAGGACGAGGCCGAGCCGCTCGAGAGCATCAACGCGCGCGTTCCCGTGCCGCTGAGATGGCTCGTCGAGCGCTGCCTCTCCAAGGAGCCCGAGGAGCGCTACAACTCCAGCCGCGACCTGGCGCGGGAGCTCAAGCAGATGCGGGAGCGGGCGAGCGAGTTGATCGCGGGGACCGACGGCCGCACGGCGACGTCGCGGCTCACGACGACGCCGCCGACCGCGAAGGCCGCGGCCGCGCGCGGCACCGCGACGCCGTCCCCCTGGGTCGAGATGCCCCCGACCGGCACGGCGACGTCGGCTCCGGCGATTTCTCCGGCGCGCCGCCGAGCGCGGCGCCTGCTCGAGTTCCTGGCAGTGCTCGTGGGCGCGGCCGCGCTCTTCGGCGGCGGCCTATGGGCCGGCATGTGGTTCCGCGAGCAGCAGATCGATCCGCCGCCGCCGACGTGGAAGGCCGACCTCCTGCTCGGGTCCACGACGCGTGCCCTGGCGCCGCGGGTTTCGCCCGACGGGGGAACGCTCGCCTTCGTCACCCAGGTCGCCGGCTCCTCGCAGGTCGCCGTGCTCAAGCCGGCCTCGGGGGATTGGACCGTCCTGACCCGCCCCGGCCGGCCGGGAACGATTCACAAAGTCTGCTGGTCGCGCGACGGCAACAAGCTGCTCTTCGACCGCGTCAGCGACGCGCCGCACGGCATCTTCAGCATCCCGCCCCTGGGAGGCGAGGAGCGGCTCGTGCTCGAGAACGCGCAGTCCCCGGAAGCGCTGCCCGACGGCAGCCTGCTGTTCGTCCGCCGCAACGCGGAGCGCAACCTCGTCATCCACCGCTTCTGGCCTGAGGCCGGGCGCATCCAGGCGCTGGGCCCCGCCGTGACGCCCGAGAGCGCCGGGCTGTTGTATCGCGCCTTTCCCGACGGGAAGCGCGCCATCTTCTGGGGCCGGCTTGCCGGCGGAAAAGCCATCGATCCGCGCCGCCTCTATCTGCTCGACCTGCAGGCCGGCACCGTGGCGCCGTTCGCGCACGAGCTGCCGCTCTCGCCGCCGATCGCGATCGGACCGGACGGGCGCTCGGTGCTCGCGTTCTTGACCGCGGGCGATCTGCAGCAGCTCGCTTCGGTCCCGGAGAGCGGCGACGAGGTCTCGCTTCTGTTCCCCGTCACCGAGCGGCCGGGCTACCTCGATTCCGCTCCCGACGGCAGCCTCTACGTCGACACCCTCGACACGAGCGCGGAGATTCTGCGGGTTCCCGCGACGGGAGGACTCCCCGAGCGCGTCGCGACCGCGGGGCGAGGATTGCTGATGAGCCCCGTGGAGCTGCCGGGCGGCGAGCTGCTGCTTCCCGTTCAGGCACTGGGCCGGCGCCGCCTCTTCGTGACGGGACCGGCCGGCGCGCTGCGGCCTCTGCTGGACATCTCCGAGCAGGCGATGCCTCCCGCGACGATGGTCGGGGAGCGCCACCTGGCGTTTCTCTCGGGCGCGGCCGGGCAGCCTCCCGTGATCACGCTCGCCTCGGTTCCCGAGGGCCGGATCGTGCGCCGTCTGGACGCCTCCCGCGGCGCCTCGCCCCAGAGCCTGGCGGCGTCGCCCGACGGATCGACCGTCTACTACGTCCAGTCCGGATTCCTCTACGCGATCTCCTCCGAAGGCGGCCCGGCGCGGCAGCTCGCGCCGGCGAGCGGAGTGGCGGTCGACCCGCGCGGTCTCGCCCTGACGCTGATCGTCCAGCTCACGGATAACGAGGGCGTGAAGCTCTCGCGTCTGCCGGCCGCCGGCGGCGTCGCGGTGCCGATCCCGATCGTCAGCTCGCTGCGGCTCGCACCCTCGCCCCTCTCGCCGGCCGCCGTGGGCCCGGACGGCCGCATCGCCCTCGCGATCATCCCGAGCGAGGAGTCCTCGCGCGGCGTCGCGCTGCTGGACCCCGCGAGCGGGTTTCTCGAGCGCGTTTCCGTCTCCTTC
>DATBIJ010000202.1:0-6989 GCA_036557025.1 Thermoanaerobaculia bacterium
AAACTTCTTTAGACCGGTCTGATTCTGAGTGTAAATGCCGTGACCGTAACCCCCCGCCGAGCTCTGCCAGCCGTTGTAGTAGATCAGGCAACCGGTGACCTCGGAGTCCGTCCACGCCTCGAAGGCGCTGATGCCCTGCCTCGTGTCGTGGACGACGAGGTTGATGAGCTTGATGCCGCTCGCCGTCATGCTGGCGATGCCTTCGGGGCGCCCCATGTCCGGAGGGTAGTCGTCCGGCGTCGTGGAAATGCGATCCGGATCGGAGCTCATGATCTCGAAGCCCCAGAACCAGGCGTAGCCGCCGCCGATTTTCAGGGCGGGCGTTCCGCCGGTGGTTCCACCGTCGATCTTCGCGCGCTCTCCCGGGTACTGCCGCACGACGATCGGAAGCGACGGCGTGCCGGTCACGTAGCTGGTGTAGGTCCCCGGGTAAGTGCCGCCCCTCAACCAGATTGTGTCGCCTGGTGAGACCGCAGCCGGATGATTCAGCGCGGTCTGCAGCCGCCAGGGATTGGAGAAGCTTCCCGTTCCGGTCGCGCTGGCGCCGGGCGACACGTAGAAATCCGCCGCGAGCAGCGGCGACGCCAGAATCCAGATCACCGCGGCGAGCCGGCCTGGTCTCGGGGTGGGCGCCCCGACGCCGCGCCGACTCCCCGCCCCACCGGACGGGGATGCCATGAAACCTCCAGGGAGATGGAACTCCTAGGCAGAAGGGTGGGGCGCGCGCGGCGCAGAAACTACTGCCCGACCTGGCAAAAGAAGGTCAGGTGCGACCGCTGGCCCACAACCTGTTCTCCTGTCCCGTTCGTGGACCTCGAGACAGGTCGCGGAGCGCCCCGAGACATTCGCGCCAGCGCGCGAATCGCCGCCGTGCCGGCTGGGCGACTCGCGGCCTCGCGCGCGCGCCGGGCGCGGCGCGCACGACGATCTCGGATTCCGAGACCCCGCCCGGGCGGGAAACCTGCCCGATGGTCCAGTGGTTCGCCCTTCTTGCCCTTGTCGGCCCCGCGGGAAACCGGTAGGCTGGCATCCAGTGGCAAAAGAGCCTTCCCGGATCGCCGTCGGTCTCGTCTCGCTCCACCCTCTCCTGGCTTCCGAATGCCAGAGGCTGCTCTCCAAGAGGGAGTTCCGCCTGCTGGCGCGCAAGGGCGAGCCGCGAGGCGAGGCCTCGCCGGAGTCGCCGGCGATCCCGCGCGCGACGGTCTACGTCGTCGAGGCCCAGGCGACCCGGCACGCGACCCACGGGCTGGTCAGCGCGATCCGGCAGCGCTATCCCAAGTCACGGATCCTGATGATCTCGGACAAGTTCGGCGAGGCGACTGCCTTCCCGCTGCTGCGCCTCGGGGTCAAGGGTCTGCTGCGATACGGAGAGGTGTCGACCAGCCTCGAGCGCGCGGTGAACGCCCTGGGCGGCGGCGGGTTCTGGGTACCGCGATCGCTGCTCTCGAAGTTCGTCGACACGACGCTGGACGGAAGCCGCCGCCCACGTTTCGACGGCGGAGTCCACCTCTCACGGCGGGAGCGGGAGGTCGCGGCGCTGCTGCTGGAGAACCTCTCCAACAAGGAGATCGCGAGCAAGCTCCACATGTCGGAGCGCACCGCGAAGTTCCACGTCTCCAACCTTCTGTCAAAGTACGGGGTGAAGCGCCGGGCCGACCTGATCCTTCTCTCCTTCGGGCAGAATCAGGCCTCCTAGACGGCCCTTGGACGGCGCCCCCGCCCCCCGTTGACACCCCCTCCGGGCTTGCGTATCCTTACGCGCTTTCCCGCTCGGGCGGAGCCTGTCTGCGGGAGCCCGTTTGCCGCGGGGGTACGCGCGGCTCTTCTGGACACTTGAGGGATTCGGGGAGCTCATGAAGTCGAACACGCCCATGCTTTCGGCCGCGGACATCAAGCCCCGCTGGTTCGTCGTGGATGCCGGGGGGCAGACCCTGGGACGCCTGGCGACCCGCGTCGCCCGAATTCTTTCCGGCAAGCACCGCCCCCAGTGGGTGCCTTATCTGGACACCGGCGACTTCGTCGTCGTGACCAACGCCGAGAAGGTTCGCATGACCGGGAGCAAGCTCGAGGAGAAGCTCTACCGCCGTCACACCGGCTATCCGGGCGGGCTGCGGTCCGTCCTCGCCCGCGACATGATCGCCAAGCATCCCGAGCGCGTGATCGAGGAGGCCGTCCGCGGCATGCTCCCGAAATCCAAGCTCGGACGGAAGATGTTCAAGAAGCTGAAGGTCTATCGGGGCGAGAAGCACCCCCACGCCGCGCAGCAGCCCGCCGCGCTGGTGCTCTCCAAGACCGCCTGAGAATAAGGAGACGAGACTTGGTCGACATCCAGCACCGCGCCACCGGCCGCCGCAAGACCTCCGTCGCGCGGGCCCGCCTGGTGGCCGGAACCGGCGCGGTCACCGTCAACCGCCGTTCCCTCGACGACTACTTTCCCAACAACGTCCTCAAGATGATCATCAAGCAGCCGCTCCTGGCGACGGAGACGGCCGAGAAGTTCGACATCCACGTGCTCGTGTCCGGCGGCGGTCCCTCGGGGCAGGCCGGCGCGATCCGTCACGCGATCGCCCGGGCCCTCACGGCCTGGAACGCGGAGCTGCGCGCGAAGCTCAAGAAGGACGGGTTCCTGACGCGCGATCCCCGCATGAAGGAGCGCAAGAAGTACGGCCAGCGCGGCGCGCGGGCCCGCTTCCAGTTCAGCAAGCGGTAATCAGTGCCGGGCATGCCCGGCCGGGAGGAGGTGCCATCTGGTCTCTATTTCGATGAAGGAACTGCTCGAGGCTGGCGTCCACTTCGGTCATCAGACCAAGCGCTGGAACCCCAAGATGAAGAAGTTCATCTTCGGCAAGCGCAATGGGATCTACATCATCGACCTGCAGAAGACGCTCAAGCAGTTCAAGGAAGCCTCGAAATTCGTGGCCGAGCTCGCGGCCGCCGGCAAGAACCTGCTCTTCGTGGGCACCAAGCGCCAGGCGCAGGACGCCATCTACGAGGAGGCGAACCGCTGCGGCATGTTCTACGTGAACACGCGCTGGCTGGGCGGCACGCTGACGAACTTCTCCACGATCCGCAAGTCGATCCACCGGCTCAAGGAGATCGAGTCGACGCTCGCGCAGGAAGGCAACGAGAACCTGACCAAGAAGGAGCGCCTGCGTCTGGAGCGCGAGAAGGAGAAGCTCGAGAAGAATCTCTCCGGGATCAAGGAAATGGACGAGCTGCCGGACGCGCTGTTCGTCATCGACCCCAAGCAGGAGTACATCGCCGTCAAGGAGGCGAACATCCTGAAGATCCCCGTGGTTGCGGTGGTGGACACCAACTGCGACCCGGACATGGTCGACCACGTCATCCCGGGCAACGACGACGCGATTCGCGCCATTCGCCTCTTCACGGCGAAGGTCGCCGACGCGGTCCTGGAAGGCCTGCACGCCCAGGAGGACCGGGGCGTCGAGGCGGCCGCCGCGGCGTCGCCGGCGCGGCCCCGGACTCCGGAGCTCTCCACGACGGCCGTCGTCACGGACGCGGCCTCCTAAGAACCTTCGGTCGTCGAAGATTCGTATTTCGACCGCGGAGACGGGGCACCCGTCTTCGCGGGCTCGACGACCACACGCGAAGACCGATTCGAGAGGAACCATGGAAATCACATCGAAGGCCGTGGCGGACCTGCGCGCCGAGACCGGCGCCGGCATGATGGAGTGCAAGAAGGCCCTCGTCGAGAGCGGGGGAGACTTCGAGCAGGCGAAGACGATCCTGCGCAAGAAGGGGCTCGCGGCGGCCGCGAGCAAGGCGGGCCGCACCGCGAGCGAGGGCCTCGTGGTGGCGCTCGTCGCCGCGCGGGCCGGCGTTCTCGTCGAGGTCAACTGCGAGACGGACTTCGTGGCGCGCACGGAGGCCTTCCGCGAGTTCGCCCAGAAGCTGGCCGAGCGCATCGAGGTCCATGAGGCCTTCGGAGACTCGCCCGCCGGCGACGGCGCGGATCTGCTGCCGCTGTCCTGGCCGGGCGGCGAGAGCGTCAAGGACGCGGTGCTGGCGCTGGTGACGACGCTGAAGGAGAACATCCAGGTCCGGCGGTTCGCGCGACTGGTGCCGCGTGGCGGCGAGAAGATCGCCAGCTACGTCCATGGCGCCGGGCGCATCGGCGTGCTGGTCGGGCTGCCTGGCGGGGACGAGGCTCTCGGCAAGGACGTCGCGATGCACATCGCGGCGAGCGATCCGCGCTTCGCGGCGCGCGCCGAGGTCACGCCCGAGATCCTGGCGGCGGAGCGCGAGATCGCGCGGGCCCAGGCGGCGCAGTCCGGCAAGCCGGCCAACGTCGTCGACCGCATCGCCGACGGCAAGCTCGAGAAGTTCTACCAGGAGGCGGTGCTCGTCGAGCAGCCCTTCGTCAAGGAGCCCGAGAAGACCGTCGGCCAGATCCTCGTGGAGCGCGGCGGCAAGGATGCGCTGGGCGTCCGCTTCGTCCGGTTCAAGCTGGGCGAGGGGACCCGCGCGACCCAGGGCGCGGAGGCCGCGACCGCGTCGGCGTAGGGCCGGCGCGCGACGACCGTAAGGCCGCTCGCGCCGCCGACCTTTCCGGTAGACTCCCCGCCGAATGGCCGACGGCCTTCGGTACAACCGCATACTGCTCAAGCTGTCGGGCGAGGCCCTCATGGGGGCCCGCCCCTTCGGCATCGACCCCGAGGTCGTCTCCCGCCTCGCCGACGAGGTGCGCGACGTCCACGCCTCGGGCGTGGAGACCGCCGTCGTCCTGGGCGGCGGCAACATCATCCGCGGCGTCGCAGCGGCGGCGCAGGGGATCGATCGCGTCGCGGGCGACCACATGGGCCTGCTCGCCACCGTCATCAACGGCCTGGCGCTCCAGGACGCGCTCGAGAAGCGCGGAGTGCGCACGCGGCTGATGTCGGCCGTCGAGATGCGCCAGATCGCCGAGCCCTTCATCCGCCGCCGGGCGATGCGTCATCTCGAGAAGGGACGCGTCGTGCTCTTCGTCGGCGGTACGGGCAACCCCTTCTTCACGACGGACTCCGCCGCGGCGCTTCGCGCCAACGAGATCCACGCGGACGTCCTGCTGAAGGCGACGAAGGTCGACGGCGTCTATGACGCGGATCCGAAGAAGGTGAAGGACGCCCGCTTCCTGAAGACCCTTTCCTACCGCGAGGCCCTCTCGGCCGGCCTCGCCGTGATGGACGCGGCGGCCATTGCCCTGTGCATGGAGAACGGCATTCCGATTCAGGTCTTCAATCTCGCCCAGCCCGGAAACATCCTGCGGGTGGTCCGCGGGGAGGACATCGGCTCGCTGGTGACGGCGGAGGAAGTCGTGCGATGAGACAGGAGCTCAAGGACATCGAGAAGAAGATGACCGACGCGGTCGAGGCCCTGAAAGAGCGCTTCAAGACCCTGCGGACCGGCCGCGCCAACCTCGGAATCCTGGACGGGCTTCTCGTCTCGGCCTACGGCGCCGAGGTGCCGATCAACCAGGTCGCGAACCTCTCGGTTCCCGAGCCGACGCTGATCGTGGCCGCGCCTTGGGATCCGAAGATGGCCGCCGAAATCGACAAGGCGATCCGCAACTCGGATCTGGGCCTGAACCCGCAGTCCGACGGCAAGGTCGTGCGCATTCCCATTCCGGCACTCACAGAGGAGCGCCGCAAGGAGATGGCCAAGAAGGCGCACCACCTCGCGGAGGAGGCGCGCGTCGAGATCCGCCGCTACCGTCACGAGGGCAACGACCGCATCAAGAAGATGTTCAAGGACAAGGAGATCTCCGAGGACGACGAGCGCCGCGGCCTAGAGGAGTCGCAGAAGCTGACCGACAAGAAGATCGGCGAGGTCGACGAAACGCTCAAGGCCAAGGAGAAGGAGATCCTGTCGGTCTAGCGCCGGGAGCCGCGATGGCACTGCTCCTGCTCGTCGCCGCCGCGGGCTCGGGCGCCCGCCTGGGACGCGGGGAGCCCAAGGCGCTCGTCTCCCTGGCCGGGCGCCCGATGCTCGGCTGGGTCCTCGACACGCTCGCGCCCCTGTCCTTCGACCGTGCGGTCGTTTCGGCGCCGCCGGACCGTCTCGAAGATTTCGCCGCCGTCGCCGGAGCCCGCGCGTTGGTGGTGCCGGGCGGCGTCACGCGGGCCGAGTCCGTGAGGCGCGGCTTCGATGCCCTCGCGCCCGCGGACGCCGACCACGTCTGTATCCACGACGCGGCGCGCCCCCTGGTCACCGCGGCGGAGACGCGCGCGGTGATCGAGGCGGCCCGTGTCGGCGGCGCCGCGATCGCGGCGATGCCGATGGCGGACACGGTCAAGCGGGTCGAGCCGTCGGGGAGAACGATCGCCGAGACGCTCGACCGCTCGACGCTCTGGGCGGCCGCGACGCCGCAGGTTTTCCGCGTCGATCTCCTGCGCGCCGCGCTCGCGCGCGGCGGCGAGGCGACCGACGAGGCCGCGCTGGTCGAGGCCGCCGGGTTCCCGGTCACCGTTGTGCCGGTGTCGCGGCTTGCCTTCAAGATCACGACGGCCGAGGATCTGGCGCTCGCCGAGGCCTGGAAGGCTTGGCGCGCGTGAGGATCGGGCTCGGATTCGACGCGCACCCCTTCGAAAAGGGCAGGCCCCTGCGGCTGGGCGGCGTCGAGATCCCGCACGACGCCGGGCTCTCCGGCCACTCCGACGGCGACGTGCTGCTGCACGCCGTCGCCGACGCGATCCTCGGCGCCGCAGCGCTGGGCTCGCTCGGCGAGCATTTTCCGGACTCCGATCCCGCCTGGGCCGGCGCCGACAGCCGCCGGTTCGTCGAGCGCGCCGGGATCCTGGCGGCCGGCCGCGGCTTCACGGTCGCGAACATCGACGCCGTCGTCGTCGGCGAGGCACCCCGCATCGCGCCGCACGCCGGGTCCATCCGCCGTGCGATCGCGGGCATGCTCGGGATCGAGGAGTCCCGCGTCAACGTGCGCGGGACCTCGACGAACGGCATGGGGTTCCCCGGCCGCAAAGAAGGCGTCGCCG
>DATBIJ010000203.1:0-2495 GCA_036557025.1 Thermoanaerobaculia bacterium
CGAAGTTCGAGGCGGCCTCTTCGGGAGCCGAGGAGGAGTCCTCTGCCGCCGAGCCCGCCGCGGTCGAGCAGTTCGGCTACGGCGTCGCCGTCACGACCGACGCCGAGCCGCCTCCCCCGCCGCCGGTCCGCATCCCCTGGACGCCGATCGCGCTGACGATCTGGGGCCTCGGCTCCGCGTTCCTGCTCTCGCGCCTTTCCGTCGGAATCGTGCGCATGCGCCGGCTGATCGCAGAGAGCGAGCCGGCGGGCGACGAGATGGTCGCCGCCGCGCGCGAAGCCGCGCAGAGCCTGGGCATCGAGTCGCACGCCGCCGTCCTGGTCTCCGACGAGACGCGGGTCGCGATCACCGCCGGCCTTCGAAAGCCGGTGCTGGTGCTGCCGCGCGAGGCGGCGAAGTGGTCGCCCGAGCGCCTGCGCCTGGTCCTCATGCACGAGCTCGCGCACGTCGTGCGCCGCGACTGGGCCGCGCTGATCGCGGTCGAGATCGCCGTGGCGCTCTACTGGTTCCATCCCCTGGCCTGGGCCCTCGCGCGCCAGACGCGCCGCGACGGCGAGCGCGCCGCCGACGATCTGGTGCTGACCGCCGGCACGAAGCCGTCCGTCTACGCCGGCCATCTGCTGGCGATCGTGCGCTCGCTGAAGGCCGACCCGGCCTCCGAGCCCCTGCCGGCCATGGGTGCCGCGCGCCCGACGCAGTTCGAGGCGCGCCTGCGCGCGATGCTCTCCGGCGCGGTCTCGCATCGCGCCCTGGGGGCGCCGCAGGCCCGGCTCGCCGCGGCGACGCTCGCGGCCGCGATCTTGACCGTGGCCGCCCTCTCTCCCTGGGGCAAGACGGCCGACGCCGCGATCCACGATTCGGAGGGATCCGCCGTGCTGGCGTCCTTCGACGGCGATGTCTCGTCGGCGTCGGAGCCGACCGAGACCAAGAGCTCGTGCAAGTCCAAGAGCAAGGAGAAGCAGGAAGCCGCCGGGGCCGCGACCGTGTCCGCCGAGCTCGAGGCCCCCGAGGCGGAGCAAGTCGACGCCGAAGCGCCGTCCGGTCTTTCCGACACCCCGGAGCCGAGCTTCGTGTACGCGATCGCGCCGGAGGCGCCGTCCTCGACCCCGATGCCCACGGGCTTCGTGCAGGCCTCCAAGCGCAAGCAGAAGTCGAAGGGCAACGACGATCACTACGACCGCGGCATGTCCCACCACCGCTCCGGCGACTACGACGAGGCCATCTCCGAATTCCAGCGCTCGATCGACGAGGGCTACAAGCCGGGAGCTTCCGCCTACAACATCGCCTGCGGCTACGCGCTCAAGGGCGACGCCGACTCCGCCTTCACCTGGCTGAAGAAATCGGCGCTGCTCGGCTTCGAGGTCTACCCCTACGCGAAGAACGACGATGACTTCGACGGCATTCACGACGACCCGCGCTGGCGGCAGCTCTCGAAGATGGCCGCCGACTGGGAGGAAGAGGGCGAGCGGGCGCGCGGCAAGGAAGCGGAGAACCGCTTCGCCGCGATGGTGTCCAACCCCTCGACCAGCGGCGAGGACCTCTACGACACGGCCATGGAGCTCCACCGGGCGCACCGCTACGACGCGGCCGCGAAGGGCTGGCAAGCCGCCGCGGCGAAGGGATACCGCCCCGCGACCTCGCACTACAACGTCGCGTGCGCGTACTCGCTGGCCGGCGATGCCGACCGCGCGCTCCAGTTCCTTCGCCAGGGAATCGAGGAAGGCTTCGACAACGTCGACTCGATCGCGCGCCAGGACGAGGACCTCGACAACATCCGCACCGATCCGCGCTTCCCCGCGATCCTGAAGATGGCGAAGGCCCTGCAGCTCGCGCCCTGGGGCGGCAAATACAAGGGCAAGACCTTCAAGTGGGACTGGGACGGCGAGGAAGGCTGGGGAGAGTCCGCGAAGGAGTACGAGGCCTACGCGAACGCGAACCCGCAGCTCGGGCGGGCCTGGTTCAACCTGGGCTTCGCGAAGCTGAAGATCGACGATGCGAAGGGCGCGATCGCCGCCTTCCACAAGGCGCTGGACCAGAACTACCGGCGCGGCACCACGATGTACAACCTCGCGTGCTCCTACGCCCGCGACGATCAGAAGGACCAGGCATTCTCCTGGCTCCACAAGGCGATGGACGCGGGCTTCAACCCGCACGGGATGATGCGCGGCGACGAGGACCTGGACAACCTCCGCAACGACCCGCGGTATGCCGCGGTTCAGCGCCGGGCCCGAAACATCGAGTGGGAAGAGAAGGACGAGGAGTAATCCCCTCGTCCTTCCCGCTTCGCGCCTCCCAAGTCCCTGTCCTCCGGACGCTTAGGCCGCACTCCCGGCCGGCGTCCGGGACGGGTCGGTCCTGAGCTAAAATCGCGTTCAAATCGCACAAGGCGGGAAGTCCCTCGTGGGATGGTGGATCCGCCTGTGTCGACGGGAAGCGTGAAAGGCCGCCCGGTGGGGCGGGGAGGCCGTTCTCGCTCCCCGGAGGAGTGAGCGGTA
>DATBIJ010000204.1:0-2403 GCA_036557025.1 Thermoanaerobaculia bacterium
GCGCGTGTCCAACGGCATGGACTTCTCCTATCCCGGCTACAACGAGATGCTGACGGGCATCGCGGACCCGCGCATCGACACGAACGACCCGGTTCCCAATCCCAACGTGACCGTCTTCGAGTGGTTGAACCGCATGGAGCCCTTCCGCGGGAAGGCCGCCGCCTACGCGACCTGGAGCGTCTTCGACGCGATCTTCAACCGCGCGCGCAGCGGATTGCGGATCTGCGCGGGCTGGCGCCCGGAGGCGGCCTGCCTCGGGCCGCCCGTTCCTCCGAACTTGAAGCGCCTTTACGAGACGACGACGCCGTACTGGCGCGACAACGTCTGGGACTCGTTCATGCAGGCCGCGGTCCTCGAGGAGATCCGGCAGAACCGGCCGCGGGTCCTCTTCGTCGGCTATGGAGAGACCGACGAATGGGCCCACCTGGGCCGCTATGACCTGTATCTCGAAAGCGCGCGGCAGTGGGACGCGTTCGTGCGGGAGCTCTGGGAGACGATGCAGGCGATGCCCGAGTACCGGGGCACGACGGCCTTCGTGCTCACGACCGACCATGGCCGCGGGAGCGGCTTCGAGGAGTGGAAGGATCACGACACCGTCGTCCCAGGGTCGTCGGACATGTGGATCGCGGCCCTGGGACCCGGAGTTCCGGCGATGGGAGAGCGCCGCAACGCGCCGACGGTCACGCAGGCCCAGATCGCGGCGACGCTCGCGGCCCTCCTCGGCGAGGACTACCGGAGGGCCTTCCCCGCCGCGGCCCCCGTTCTGCCCGATCTTCCCGGACCGGGACGGCCGTGAGGGCGCGGCGCGCGGCGGCTGCCGCTTTCGCCCTTCTCGCCGTCGCGGCATTCGCGCGCGGATCCCGGCAGGACGCGGCTGAACCGGCCGAGCCTCTGCGGGAGCGCCTCGAACAGATGGAGGCGGTGGACCGCTTCGTCGTCGACGACACACCTCTCGCGCTGCCCCGCGCGTTGACACTCCTCTACCGCTCCAACGGATACCAGGAGTTCTGGACGCCGGAGCGACTGGAGATCCTGCTCGGCGTCCTCCAGGACTCGGCGCAGGACGGCCTGACGCCGGAGGACTACCACCTGGCGGCGCTCTCCCGGCTCGCGCCGGGTTTCCGCGGCGCCGCCCCGATGGCGCGGGCGAACACGGACCTCCTGGCCACGGATGGTTTCGTGCTGCTGCTCGACCACCTCTACCGCGGGAAGGTCGATCCTCGCTCGCTCGATCCGCGCTGGAACTACGAGCTGCGGCCGATCCGGGAGAAGAGCGCTCTCGAGTTCGTGTCGACCGCACTGAACAAAGGGCGTTTCAAAGAGGCGATCGAGCAGGTCCGGCCGCAGCACTGGTGGTACGAGAGGGCCCTGGCCTCGCTCGCCGATTACCGCGCGATCGCGGCCCGCGGAGGCTGGGTCGCTATCGCCCCGGGTCCGGCTCTCAAGGCGGGCGCGACCGGCGAACGCGTGGCGGCGCTGCGTCGCCGCCTCGCGGCCACCGGCGATCTTCCGGGCTCCGTGGCCGAGGGCAGCGCGTTCGACGAAACCCTCGCCCAGGCGGTGCGGGGATTCCAGACGCGGCATCGCATGACCGCCGACGGTTACGCCGGACCCGGGACGCTCGCGGCGCTGAACGTTCCTGTCGAGGACCGCATTCGCCAGATCCGGGCGAACCTCGAGCGGGCGCGCTGGGTCCTTCACGACCTGCCGGAAGGGCCCATCGTCCTGGTCGACATCGCCGGCTTCGAAGTCTCGTACCGCCGCGACGAGGAGCCGCTCTGGCAGGCCCGGATCCAGGTCGGCAAGCCTTATCGGCAGACGCCGATCTTCCGGTCGGCGATCGACCTGATCGTCTTCAATCCGACGTGGACGGTCCCGCCGACGATTCTCGCCAAGGACGTTCTGCCGGAGGCGCGGCGCAACCCCCGCTACCTCGCCTCGAAGAAGCTCGAAGTCCTCGACCGCAACGGCAAGCCGGTCGATCCGGCCTCGATCGACTGGGCGAAGGCGACACCGAAGAACTTCCCCTACATGCTGCGCCAGGGGCCGGGCCCCGACAACGCGCTCGGCCGCGTCAAGTTCCTTTTCCCGAACCCCGACTTCGTCTACCTGCACGACACGCCGAGCAAGGCCCTCTTCGAGAAGGACGAGCGGGCGTTCAGCTCCGGATGCATCCGGGTCCAGGACCCGCTCGAGCTCGCGCGGTGGCTCCTCGACGACAAGGGTGACTGGAGCGCGGAGACGATCGCGGCGGTGATCGACGCGGGCGCGACGCGCACGGTGCGCCTGAAACGGCCCGTTCCGGTGCTGCTGCTCTACTGGACGATCCTCCCGAGCGACAAGGGGCAGACCGTCTTCAAGTACGACCCCTACGACCGCGATCCACCGCTCGAGAAAGCCCTG
>DATBIJ010000205.1:0-2679 GCA_036557025.1 Thermoanaerobaculia bacterium
GCGTTCAACCGCCGGGTGCTCGAGGAAGCCCAGGACGCGTCGTGGCCGCTTCTCGAGCGCATCAAGTTCCTCTCGATTTTCTGCTCGAACCTGGATGAGTTCTTCATGATCCGCGTGTCGGGGCTGCACGAGCAGCTCGACGCCGCGATCACGGAGCGGAGCCCCGACGGCCTGTCGCCGCAGGAGCAGCTCAAGCAGATCGGTGAGATCGTCCGGGCCGACGGTCGCATCGGCATCGCGCTCTGGAAGAACGAGCTGCTGCCGCAGCTGGTCTCCGCCGGCATTCGCATCGTGGGCTGGGAGGAGCTGTCGCCGGAGCGGCGCAAGGAGCTCACCGCCTACTTCGAGAGCGCGGTCTTCCCGATCCTGACGCCGCTGGCCTTCGATCCGGCGCACCCCTTCCCGTTCGTCTCGAACCTCTCGCTGTCGCTCGCCGTGGAGCTCTCCGCCCGCAACGGCAAGACCGCCTTCGCCCGCGTCAAGGTTCCGCCCAGCCTCCCTCGCTTCGTGCCCGTCCCCGGGGCTCCCGAGGGCATGACCGACCTGATCCTGCTCGAGAATCTGATCGAGGCCCACCTCGACCGGCTCTTCCGGGGCATGGAGATCGTCGGCGCCTCGGCGTTTCGCGTCACGCGCGACGCCGAGCTCGAGATTCGAGAAGACGAGGCGGGTGACCTGCTCCGCTCCGTCGCCGAGAACGTCCGCCGCCGCCGTTTCGGCGCGGCGATCCGGCTCGAGATCGACAAGCGGGCGTCCGAGGCGGTGCGCGCGCTCGTCCGGGGCCAGCTCGAGCTGGACGACGAGGACGTCTACGACATCGACGGGCCGCTGGGCGGCGCCGACCTGCTCTCGCTCTGGAAGAAGGATCGCAGCGACCTGAAGGACGCCCCGATGCTTCCCGCCGCCCGCTCCCTCTTCGCCGAGAAGGGGTCGAGCTTCGAGACGATCAAGAAGTCCGACGTCCTGCTCCACCACCCCTACGACGCGTTCGATCCGGTCCTGCGCTTCGTCCAGGACGCGGCCCGGGATCCCGACGTGGTCGCGATCAAGATGACGCTGTACCGAACCGGGCAGGACTCTCCGATCGTGGCCGCGCTCTCCCGCGCCGCCGAGAACGGCAAACAGGTCGCGGTCCTGGTCGAGCTCAAGGCCCGGTTCGACGAGGAGAACAACATCCAGTGGGCCCGCTCGCTCGAGCGTGCCGGCGTGCACGTCGCCTACGGCGTCGAGGGCCTGAAGACCCACGGGAAGATCGCGCTCGTCATTCGGCGCGAGGGCACGGCGCTGCGGCGCTACGTCCACATCGGAACGGGCAACTACAACTCCGCGACCTCGAAGGTCTACACCGATCTGGGGCTGTTCACCGCGCGCGCCGACTTCGGCGCCGACGCCTCGGAGCTCTTCAACTTCCTGACCGGCTTCTCGCGCAAGAACCGCTACCGGAAGCTCGCGGTGGCGCCGACGACCCTCCACGAGAAGATCCTCGCGCTGATCGACGCCGAAGCCGAGAAGGCGCGCGAGGGCAAGCCCGCCCGAATCCTCGCCAAGATGAACGCGCTGGTCGACCCGAAGGTCATCAAGGCGCTCTACCGCGCGTCGATGGCAGGCGTGTCGATCGACCTCTCGGTACGGGGCGTCTGCTGCCTGCGACCCGGCGTCCCCGGAGTCTCCGACCGAATCCGGGTCTCGAGCGTGGTCGGGCGATTCCTCGAGCATTCCCGCGCCTTCGCTTTCGGCGTCGGCGAGGAGGAAGAGATCTACATCTCGAGCGCCGACTGGATGCCGCGCAACTTCTTCCGGCGCGTCGAGCTCCTGACTCCGGTCCTGGACGAGACGGCGCGCGAAAAGATCCGCTCCGAGATCTTCGAGCCGATGGCCGCCGACAACGTCCGCGCCCGGGACCTCCAGCCCGACGGAACCTACGCCCGGCGCACGCCGCGCCCCGGAGAGGCCCCCTTCGACTCCCAGGGCTTCCTGATCGAGCGGCTGGCGCGCCGCGGCCTCCGCGCGGTCTAGTGGGGTCAGTTCTCGAGTCTCGAGTCTCTTGACAGCTTTCTTTGTCGATGTCGATCGTGCGACAAAGCGCTTTGTCGAAACGCTAACAACTAAAGACCTGACCCCGTAGGATCCTCGTTCCGCGGCCCAGCGCGATCGTCCTTCCGCGCCAGGAGACTCTGCGCCCCAGCAAACCCGCGACGAACACGGAGGCGGCGAAGAGGTCCCGAAGCGGCAGCAGCGCGAGATCCCGCGCGCACAGGGGCGCCCCCAGCCGGCGGGCGGAGGCCGCTTCCAGGCCGTAGCGAAGCGCCAGGAGCGCCCCGCCGGCCGCGAGCGCGCCTTCCGGCGCCCCCGAGGCGGCAAGAGCGGCGAGCCAGACGGCCGGGCAGAAGAAGGCCTCGAGCAGGTACGCCGCGCCGCCCAGACGCACGCGCATCAGGGCCCAGCGGCGATGCCGGGCCCACACGGCGGCGAGCGGCTTGGAGACCTCGGAAGTGTCGATCACGTCGGAGGAGAGAAGCACGCGCGCCCCGGTCGCGGACACGGCCCTCCCCAGCACGAAATCCTCCGCCAGGTACTCCGAGATCGCGCCGAAGCCGCCGATCTCGTCGAGCACGTCGCGCCGCAACAGGATGCTCTTGCCGACGACGCAAGGCAGCCCGCGGACCCAGGCCACCGCGG
>DATBIJ010000206.1:0-13427 GCA_036557025.1 Thermoanaerobaculia bacterium
CGGTGTAGGGGATCGGTCCGCCGTCCTCGAGGTTCTTGAAATAGAACTGCGGCCCCGCGGGAGCCAGGAACTCCATCACGCTCGTGACCGGCGCTTCCGGGTCCCACTCGATTCGGCCCTGGACCCCGCGGTTGCCCCGGCCTTCCGAGGCGTGCAGGGCGAGCGTGCCTTCGTCGGGCGCCGTGTCATCGCCCAGCAGGAGCACGCGCGGGGCCGAGGCGGCGGCGATCGCGCGATTGCGCGCAGTGGCGGGGCCTTTGCCGGTCAGGCGGAGAGACTTGATGGAGAAGGAGGCAAATCGCGGACGCGAGGAAAGGTACTCCGGCGTCGCGTCGGTCGAGCCGTCGTCGGAGACGATGACCTCGAAGGGGCCCGGGAGGCCTCTCTGGCGGTCCAGCGCCGCGAGGGTCCGCTGGAGATCCTCACGGCGATTGCGCGTAGGGATGACGACGCTCAGAACCGGTGGACTCACCCGGATCCCCCTCTGGCCGAACTCGAATCCGTAATGCGAGCGTGAAGAATATCCGCATAGCGCCGCCGCCGGGAACGGCCTTTTTCCCCGGGCTGGAGAAAGGACAGCAGCCAGCGAATTCGCGCGCCCGCGCGAAGGGAAACCCGGGCGAGGCGCTCCCCGCTCTCCCCGTGGAACTTGCGGGCATAGCGCCGCAGGCCGTCATGGAGCCACAGATCCCGCCGCGCCTGCGGCACCGCGGCGCTGGCGGCGCCTCCCGCGTGCCGGGCGCGGGCGGCGGGCTCGAAGCGGACCGTCCACCCCGCCTGCCGCAGCCGCGCGAAGAGATCCGACTCCTCCGCATAGAAAAAGTAGCCTTCGTCGAACCCGCCGGCCGCCTCGAACGCCGCCCGCCGCACGAGGAAGAGGGCGCCGGACATCGTTTCGATCTCGCGGGGCGCGTCGTGCGGAATTCGGACCGTGTGGTGTCCGTCGAAGAAGCCTCCGGGGAGCAGGCGCGGAAGAAACAGGTTCTCGAACAGGATCCGGCGCGGCGTGGGATCCCGGAAGATCGATGGGATCCCCGCGTCGGCCTCGTCCAGGAGCCGGGGACCCACGGCGGCGGCGCGCGGCTCGGAATCGAGCGCCGCGACGAGGGCGGCCAGGCACCCGGGGAGCAGCGTCACGTCGTTGTTGGCGAAGAGGAGGAGCTCCGCCGTCAGTCCCCGCGCGCCCAGGTTGCACGCGGCGCCGTAGCCGCGGTTGCCTCCGGCGTCGACGACTCGCGCTTGCGGGAGCGACAGCGCCGAGCCGCCGCCGTTGTCGACGACGACGATCGAGATCCCCGGAGCGTCCTCCGCGATCGAAGCCACGGCGCGCCGCGTGATGCCCGCGTCGCCGTAGTGGACGACGACCGCCGCGACGCGCGTGGAAGGCGCGGTCATGCGGCCGCGTTAGCGGCCGCCGCCGCCGACCGTCGCCGGCTGCGGTGCGGCGCCGCCGCGCACGACGCGGCGGTAGGCGGCGTCGCGCTCGAAGGGCTCCCGGCCGGCCTCCCGGATGATGCGCTCGAACTCCGGACGCGTCAGGCCCGAGGAGGTCCTGGCGCCGGCCGCGTGCGTGATCGTCTCGTCGACGACGGTTCCGACGAGGTCGTCCGCGCCGAAGGAGAGCGCGATCTGGGCCAGCTTCGTGCCGATCTGCACCCAGTAGGCCTTGATGTGCGGCACGTTGTCGAGAAGCAGGCGCGAGGCCGCGATGACCTGGAGATCGTCGCGCCCCGAGGTCTCCGGAAGGTGCGCGAGCGGCGTGTTCTCCGAGTGAAAGGCGAGCGGGATCAGCCCCAGCAGCCCTCCCGTCTCGTCCTGGAGGCTCCGCAGGGAGAGCAGGTGATCGACGCGCTCCTCGGCGGTTTCGACGTGTCCGTAGAGCATGGTCGCGTTCGTCGCCACGCCCTGGAGGTGGCAGGCCCGCGCGATCTCCAGCCAGCGCTCTCCGGAGATCTTGTTCTTGCAGATGATCTCCCGCACGCGCGGCGCGAAGATCTCCGCGCCGCCGCCCGGGCAGGAGTCGAGGCCCGCCTCCCGCAGCGCCGCGATGGTCTGCTCGATCGACCGTTGCCCGATGCGCGCGATCCAGTCGATCTCCACCATCGTCCAGGCCTTCAAGTGAACGCCCGGGAAGCGCCGCTTGAGCGCCCGCAGGAGGTCCGTGTAGTACTCGAAGGGCCAGGTCGGGTGCAGGCCGCCGACGATGTGGAACTCCGTGACGGCCTCGCTGTAGCCCTTGCCCGCCTCCGCGAGGACCTCCTCGATCGCCATCTCGTAGCCGCCCGGCTCGTTGACCTTCTTGGCCCAGGCGCAGAGCGCGCAGTCGACCCAGCAGAGGTTCGTCGGGTTCAGGTAGCGGTTGACGTTGTAGTACGCGATGTTCCCGTGGAGCCGCTCGCGAACGTGGTTGGCGAGATTCCCCAGTCCGAGGAGGTCGCGCGTGCGGAAGAGCAGGACTCCGTCCTCGAAGGACAGCCGCTCGCCGGCCAGAACCTTTTCGGCGATGCCCTGCAGGTCGGAGCCGCGGAAGTCCGCGGGCGTGGGAGGCGTCACACGATCGCCGGACGGGTCACCGGCTGATACGGGTCGAGCTTCTCGCTCGCCACCTCGTCCACGAAGGGACGAATGACCGCGTAGCACTCCCAGCAGTAGCGCTCCTCGGGGAGGAACTGATAGTTCACGACGCGCCCCACCGCCGGCGAGTCGACGGTCTCTCGGCCGCAGCGGTGGCAGAGGTCCTTTTCCCCGCGCATCAGGCGCCAGACCGGTCCCATGGCAGCGCCGATCCTACCAGCTGGCAGCGCCGCCTAGCTGTCGCGCTCCGAGAGCTCGCGGCGCAGGCGTCGCCGCTCCTTTTCGCGTGAGTACTTCCGCTCGTCCCCGTGCCGTCCGCCCGACTTCTTCGGCAGCGGCAAGCGGACCGACGGCGGAGTCGCCGCGGGCGTGCCGCGGATCTTGCGTCGGGCAATCGCGGGACGTTTCCGGCGGCGTGGCACCAAGGGGAAGGATACGACCCCGCCGAAGGGCCTGCTACCATCGATCGACGGGTCGCGCCGTGTGGGCGCGCCGCCCGACGCGGAGGCCACCGTGATCGCTCGACGCTCCGTTCGGATCTTGCTGCTGGCGATGCTGCTGGCGGCCGGAAGCTCTGTGGGACTGGCGGAGGGCTGGTCGGTCGGGGGCGGCGGCATGATCCCGGAGGGCAACTTCTCCGACGTCGCGGAGAACGGATACCACGCCTTTGTCGGCTACGGATGGAAGTTCGGGCCCGTCGAGGTCGAGCCGGCGCTGCGCTACATGTGGGCGGACGGCGTGGCGGGAGCCGCGGACGTGAAGATGTTCGGAGGCGAGGTCTCCGGCCGGGTCCACATCCTCTTCTTCTACGGCGTCGGGGGATTGGGCTACTACCAGGTCGAGCGCTCGCTCTCCCTGGACAACGCCATCGAGATCGACAGCTGGGACTTTTCCTACAGCATCGGCGCCGGAGTGGAGTTCGGTCCGATCTTCCTGGAGGCTCGCTATCAGGTGATCGAGTCGGAGAGGAACACCGCCTTCTTCCCGCTCTCGGTCGGCTTCCGGTTCTAGGCTAACGCCCGGCCTCGCCGGGGCGCTCCCGAGAGACCAGGATCAGCGCGATGGCGGCGGCCAGGGCCAACGCCGCGCCGGTGAAGAAGGCCGTGCCGTGGCCGAAGCGCTTCCAGAGCAGCCCGAAGAAAATCGAGCCGGGAAGCGCCGCAAGCCCCACCGCCGCGTGGAAGGCGCCGAAGGCCCTCCCGCGGAGCCGCTCGGGAACCAGCTGCGCGATCAGCGCACGCTCCGGGCCCTCGGTGAGCGCGTAGAAGAGCGCGTAGAGCCCGAAGAGAGCCCAGGCGGCCTCGGGCGAGCTCGCCAGCGCGAAGCCGGCGTACGAGGCCGCATAGACGAGCCAGCCCGCCACGATCGCGGGGAGACGGCCGATGCGGTCCGCCAGCATCCCGCCGGGCACGCCGGCCGCCGCCTTGACCGCGTGGAAGGCCGCCCACAACAGCGGGATCTGCCAGGCCGGCACCCCCGCGTCGCCCGCGCGAAGCAGCAGGAAGGCGTCGGTGGAGTTGGCCAGCGCGAAGAGCGCGAAGACCGCGACCGACCTCCAGAAGCGGCCCGGCAACACCTCGCGCGGGGCGTGGGCGGGCGCGGGCCGAGGAGCGCCACGCGCCGGCTCGCGAACGAAGAGCGCCAGCACGAGCAGCGCGAGCAGCCCCGGGACGATCGCGAGCAGAAAGACCGTGCGAACGTCGGCGACCACGAACCGCAGCAGCAGCGCGGCGATCAGCGGGCCCACCAGGGCCCCCGCGTTGTCCATCGCGCGCTGGAGCCCGTAGGCCCGAGCGCGCCGAGCCTCGGGCACGATGTCCGCGAGCAGGGCGTCGCGGGGCGCGGAGCGCACGCCCTTGCCGATGCGGTCGGCGAAGCGGATCGCGAGCACGTGCGTCCACGCTTGCGCGAAGGCCACGAGCGGGCGCGCGATTGCCGCGAGCGCGTATCCGAACGCCACGAGCGGCTTGCGCCGAGCCGAGCGGTCCGAGAGAGAGCCCGAGAGGACCTTCGCCGCGGCGGCGGTCGCCTCGGCGACCCCCTCGATGACTCCCAGCGCCGCCGGAGAGGCCTTGAGCGTCCGCGTCAGAAACGCGGGCAGCAGGGGGTACACCATCTCCGAGGCCACGTCGGTCAGGAAGGAGACCCAGCCGAGCGCCCTGACGGCCTTTCGCTCTTCGGGCTCTGTATGCATAATTTATTAGGAGATTTCGCTTAGTATCCTAATTTTATTCGGCCAAGCGCCTTTGCCCTTCCCGGTGCAGGCGCCGCCGTGACCCCTCCGAATCGCCGCCATCATAATCAGCGCATGCCGCACGTCACGGCGGAGGCTTTCATTCTCGGCACGCACCCGCTGCGCGAGAAGGACCGGATCGTGTCCTTTCTCACGCGCGAGCACGGCGTGCGCCGGGGCGTGGCGCGCGGCGCCCGAGCCTCGCGCAGCGCCTTCGGTGGGGCACTCGAGCCGATGACGGAGGCCCGGGTGAGCTGGTTCGAGAAAGAAGGCCGCGAGCTCTCCTCGCTGGACTCGGTCGATCCGACGCGCCCCTCCTTCCCGCTGACCAATGATCTGCCCACCGCGCTGCTGTTGCCCTCGCTGGCGGAAGCCCTGCAGACCTTCGTCACCGACAACGAGCCGTCCGAGGCCTTCTACCGCCTCGCCCGGCACACGATGGACGCGCTGTTCGCCGGCGTGTCGGCCGCTCACGTTTCGGCCTACTTCGATCTCTGGCTCTTGAAGCTCTCGGGCCTCCTGCCGCTTCCCTCGGAGTGCGCCTCCTGCGGGGTGGAGCTGCCCGCGACCGGGCCGCTCGACTTCGACGAAGTGCGCCCGGGCTTCGTGTGCGCCGACTGCCGCGGCGCCGGCACCGTGCACCTCTCGGCCGCGGGGGCCGCGGCGCTGAGGGCGTTTCTCCAGCGGCCGATCTCCGAGGCCCCGCCGGCGGCGGCCATCTCCGAGGTCGCGGAAGTCGCGCGCCGGGCCCGCCGGCAGTTCCTCGGGCACGAGCTGCGCTCCCGCCGCGTGCTCGCGGCCGTGCTCGAAGCGCGATGAACCTCTCGATTTTGCCCGGCCGCTACGCGATCGCCCGTCTGGCCCCCGAAGCGGGCCCGCCCTCCTGGGCTCGCGGCGCGCTGGTCTCCGTCACCCGAACGGCCCGGGAGCTGTCGGTGGTGTGCGAGGAGACGGGGGTGCCCGACGAGGTGCCCTCCGAGCGGGGCTGGCGCTGCCTGAAGGTCGCCGGGCCCATCGACTTCGCCGTGACCGGCGTGGTGTTCTCGATCGCGCAGCCGCTGTTTCGGGCCGGCATCTCGCTGTTCGTGATGTCGACTTTCGAGACCGACTACGTGCTGGTGAAGGAGGAGCGGCTCGAGCGGGCGGTCGAAGCGCTGGAGGCCGCGGGCCACCGGATCGAAACCTAGCGGCGCTGGTAAACTGCCGCCCGAATGCTCACGCTCCAGGGCCTCATCGCCCAGCTGACCTCCTACTGGTCGGCGCAGGGCTGCCTGATCGAGCAGCCCTACGACGTCCCGATGGGCGCCGGCACGATGCACCCGGCCACGTTCCTGCGCGTCCTTGGCCCGGAGCCCTGGCGATGCGCCTACGTGCAGCCCTCGCGGCGGCCCGCCGACGGGCGCTACGGCGAGAACCCGTTCCGCCTGCTCAAGCACCTCCAGATGCAGGTCGTGCTCAAGCCGTCACCGGCGGACGTCCAGGAGCTCTATCGGAAGAGCCTCGAGGGGATCGGGATCCGGCTCGCCGACCATGACGTCCGCTTCGAGGAGGACAACTGGGAGTCCCCCACGCTGGGCGCCTGGGGCGTGGGCTGGCAGGTCCTGCTCGACGGGATGGAGATCACGCAGTTCACCTACTTCCAGCAGGCGGGGGGAATCGATCTCGCGCCCGTGACCGCGGAGATCACCTACGGGCTCGAGCGGATCGCGATGTTCCTGACCAAGGTGGACTCCATCTACGACGTGATGTGGAACGACGAGATGACCTACGGGCAGGTGCGCCGCTGGGAGGAGGTCGAGCTCTCGAAGTACGGCTTCGAGGTCGCCGACACCGATCTGGCGATGCGGATGCTCGAGGCGCACGAGGCCGAGGCGCGGCGGGCGCTCGCCGCCGGCCTCGTGTTGCCCGCCTACGAGGCCACGCTCGTCTGCTCGCACCAGTTCAACCTCCTCGACGCGCGGGGCGCCGTCTCCGCCAGCGACCGGGTCGGTCTCGTGCGCCGGGTGCGGGATCTCGCCTGCGCCTGCGCCCGCGCGTACGTCGCGGCGCGGGAAGGGGAGGCGCGTCCGGCGGTCGAAGCGCCGGCGACGGTGTAGGGGAAGTGAATCGTGAATCGGAAATCGTGAATCGACTCAGCTCGCTCGCAGCGTCCCTGAGCCTGAGACTTCGATTCCCCATTCACGATTCACGATTCACGCTCGTATGACCCGCCGCGACTTCTTCCTCGAGCTGCGGACGGAGGAGATCCCGGCCGCGGCGATCGGAAGCGCGAGGACCGATCTCGCCCGCCGCCTCGAGGAGGCGCTGGCCGCCGAGGGTCTGGCGGCCGAGCGGACCGAGTCCTGGGCGACGCCCCGGCGGCTGGCCGTGGCGCTTCGAGGCGTGCCCTCGGCGCAGGAGGATCGCGACTCCGAGGTGCTGGGCCCGCCGGCGTCGGCGGCCTACGACGCGCAGGGAAAGCCGACGCGCGCCGCCGAGGGGTTCGCGCGCGCGCAGAAGGCCGAGGTCTCGGACCTCGTCGTCGTGGAGTCGCCGCGGGGCCCCACGGTGGCGGTGCGGCGCCGAATTCCCGGGAGGCCGGCCGGCGAGGTTCTCGCGGAGGTCGTGCCGCGGATCGTCCGCGACATGACGTTTCCCAAGACCATGCGCTGGGGCGAGGGCCGCAGGAGCTTCGTGCGCCCGCTGCGCGGCGTGGTCGCGCTCCTGGGCGGCGAGGTCGTCGCCATGGAGGTCCTCGGCGTCGCGGCGGGGAATCAGACCGTGGGACACCGGGTCCTCTCCGAAGGGAGCCTGACGGTCCTCGGGCCGGAGCACTGGCTCGAGAAACTGCGCGCGGCGGGCGTGGAGCCCGACGGAGAACGACGCCGGATGCAGCTCCTGGAGAAGGCGCGGTCGCTGGCGGCGGCCGTGAACGGCTCGATCGAGTCGGACTCGGATCTGGCGGCGACGCTGGCGGATCTCGTGGAATGGCCGGGCGCCGTGCGGGGGTCCTACTCGGGAGAGTTCCTGGAGCTCCCCGAAGAGATCACGGTCACGGCGATGCGGACGCACCAGAAGTACCTCCCGATTCGCGGCCCCGGAGGGCTGCTCCCGCATTTCGTCGCCGTGATGGACAACAAGGAGGATGCGCGCGGGTTCATCAGCAAGGGCAACGAGTGGGTGCTCAACGCCCGGCTGGCCGACGCGCGCTTCTTCTACCGCGAGGACACGAAGGTCTCCCTCGAGAGCCGCCTCGAGCAGCTCTCCCGGCTGGCCGTCCATGAGCGCCTCGGCGATTACCGCGCGAAGACCGAGCGCCTGGTGGAGCTGTCCGAGTCGATCGCGCACATCGTCGGGCGGCCCGATCTGGTCGAGGTGGTGCGGGGCGCGGCCCGCCTCTGCAAGCTGGATCTCCCGACGAACATGGTCAAGGAGTTCCCCGATCTGCAGGGGATCGTCGGCGGGATCTACGCGCGGCGGGAGGGATATCCCGACTCGGTCTGGCGGGCGGTCTACGACCACTACCGACCGGTCTCTTCGGGCGACGACCCGCCGCGGGAGGCCGCGGGATCCGTCCTGGGCCTGGCGGACCGGTTCGACACGCTCGCGGGGTTCTTCTCGATCGGCCTGGTCCCGACCGGGTCCAAGGATCCCTATGGGCTTCGCCGCTGCGCGGCCGGGCTCGTCGGGATCGCGCTCTCGCGCAACTGGCGGCTGGACTGGCGGCCCGTCGCGCGCAAGGCGATCGGGCTCTACCCGCCGGCGGTCACCGCACGACCGGCCGAGGAGATCCTGGAGGAGATTTCCCGCTTCCTCGCGGAGCGCGTGCGGGGCCTGCTCGAGCGACGGTCGCATTCGCACGACGAGATCTCGGCCGTCTTGAGGACGGGCGTGTGGGACTTCGCCGACGCCGCGGACCGCGTCTCGGCCCTCGCGGATGCGCGTCGCCAGATGGACTTCCGCTCGCTGATCCTGGCCTTCAAGCGCATCCGCAACATCGTCGGGGAGGGCGCGGCGCGCTCCGCCCCCGTTCCCGAGCTCTACAAGGAGGACGCCGAGAAGGCGCTTGCCGCCGATTTCCTCCAGGTCCGGCGCGCGATCGAGGGGCTCTACGGCACGCGACGGTATCGCGAGGCCATGGAGATGATCGCCTCGCTCGCGCCCTCGCTCGACCGCTTCTTCGTCGACGTGCTGGTGAACGCTCCGGAGGAGGACCTCCGGAACAACCGGCACGCGCTGCTGGCCTCGATCCAGAAAGAGTTCTCGCGCCTGGCCGATTTTTCCGAGATCGTTGTCGAAAAGTGAGGGTCGTGAGATGAAGCGCGTGTTTTTCTTCGGCGACGGGGTGGCAGAGGGGGCCGGGCTGGGCAAGGAGGCCCTCGGCGGCAAGGGCGCGGGCCTCGCGGAGATGACGGCCCTGGGCATCCCGGTGCCGCCGGGCTTCACCATCGAAACCTCGGTGTGCGCGGACTTTTCCCGGGGGGCATCGCTCGACGGCGTCCGCGACGAGGTGGAGCGCACCCTGTCCCGCCTCGAGCAGGCGACGCAGAAGCGGTTTGGCGATGCCTCCAATCCGCTGCTGGTCTCCGTGCGTTCCGGCGCGCGCTCCTCGATGCCCGGAATGATGGACACGATCCTGAACCTTGGCCTGACGCGCCGTGCCCTCGAGGCGCTGGCGTCCCGTTCCGGCGCCCGCTTCGCCTTCGACTGCCGGCGCCGCTTCCTCGAGATGTACTCGGACATCGTGCTGCGCGTGCCGCGCGCGGAGTTCGAACATGCCCTGGACGAGGCCAAGAGGTCAAAGGGGGTCACGGCCGACACCGACCTGAACGCGGACGACCTCGCCGGGGTGGTGGCCTCGCACGAAGCGCTGGTCCGTCAGAAGACGGGGAAGGACTTCCCGGACGACCCCCGCGAGCAGCTCTGGGGAGCCATCGGGGCGGTCTTCAAGTCGTGGGACAACGACCGCGCGCGCACCTACCGCAAGCTGCACCGGATCCCGGACGACTGGGGCACGGCGGTCAACGTCCAGTCGATGGTGTTCGGCAACCGCGGCGAGACCTCGGCGACCGGCGTCGCGTTCACGCGGGATCCCTCCACCGGGGAGAAGCTCTTCTACGGCGAGTTCCTGCCCAACGCGCAGGGAGAGGACGTCGTCGCCGGCATTCGCACGCCGCGCCCGCTCTCCTCCGACGGCTCGGGCAGCTCGCTCGAGGAGACGATGCCGCAGGCGTACGAGGAGCTTCGGCGCGTGCGCGACAAACTCGAGAAGCGCTTCCGGGACATGCAGGATCTCGAGTTCACGATCGAGGAGGGCAAGCTCTATCTGCTCCAGACCCGCAACGGGAAGCGGACGGGGTTCGCCGCGGTCCGCATTGCGACGGACATGGTCGAGGAAGGTCTCATCGACGAGGACGAGGCTCTCGCCCGCGTCGAGCCCGAGCAGCTCGTGCAGCTGCTGGCGCCGGTCTTCCACGGCAAGGAGAAGGACTCCGCGGTCAAGGGAGGCCGCCTCCTGGGCAAGGGGCTTCCCGCCGGGCCGGGAGCCGCATCCGGAGCGATCGCCCTGACCGCCGCGGACGCCGTCGAGATGGCGCGCGGCGGAAAGTCCGTCCTGCTCGTGCGCGAGGAGACTTCGCCCGAAGACATCGCGGGCATGCACGCGGCGGTCGGCATCCTGACGACGCGCGGCGGCATGACCTCCCACGCGGCGGTCGTGGCCCGCGGCATGGGGAAGACCTGCGTCGTAGGAGCCGGGGACATCGTCGTCGACGAAGAGCGTGGCGAGATCCGCGCGAAGGGGCAGACCGTGAAGGCCGGCGAGTCTCTCTCGATCGACGGCACGACGGGGGAGGTCCTGCGCGGACCGCTCCCGACGCAGCCGGCGGAGGTCCTTCAGGTCGAGCTCGAGGGCACGCTCGCGGCGTCCGCCTCGCCGCTCTACCGCTCCTTCACCCGTCTGCTGAAGTGGGCCGACGGCCGCCGGCGGCTCGGGGTGCGCGCCAACGCCGACACCCCTACCGACGCGCGCGTCGCGCGCAAGTTCGGCGCGGAAGGCATCGGGCTCTGCCGCACCGAGCACATGTTCTTCGAGGAACGCCGGATCCTGGCGGTGCGCGAGATGATCCTCGCCGACTCCGCGGCCGACCGCCGCCGTGCGCTCGAGAAGATCCTGCCGATGCAGCGCCAGGACTTCCTCGGGATCTTCCGCGAGATGGGGGAGAGGCCCGTCACGATCCGCCTGCTCGATCCTCCGCTGCACGAGTTCCTGCCCCACGAAGAAGCGGCGATCGCGAGCGTCGCGGCGGAGCTCGGCCGTACGACGGAGGCCGTGCGCGAGCGCGTGCGGGCGCTCTCGGAGATGAACCCGATGCTGGGGCATCGCGGCTGCCGGCTGGGCGTCACGCACCCGGAGATCTACGAGACGCAGGTGCGGGCGGCCTTCGAGGCCGCGGCCGAGGCGGAGCGCGAAGGTTTGCACCCGCAGCCGGAGATCATGATCCCGCTCGTCGGGGCCAAGGCGGAGTTCGACCGGCTCCGGACGCTGGTCGACGACACGGCACGGCGGGTCTCGCAGGAGACCGGTCGGCAGGTGTCGTACAAGGTCGGCACGATGATCGAGATCCCGCGCGCCGCGCTGCGCGCGAACCGGATCGCGGTGGGCTGCGACTTCTTCTCCTTCGGCACCAACGACCTCACGCAGCTGACCTACGGATACTCGCGCGACGATGCCGCGTCGTTCTTGCCGCGCTACATCGAGGAGGGAATCCTGCCGGAGGATCCGTTCGCGAGCCTCGACCAGTACGGCGTCGGCGAGCTGGTCGCGATCGCGACGCGCCGCGGGCGGGAAGCGAAGCCCGGCCTGAAGGTCGGCGTTTGCGGCGAGCACGGCGGCGATCCGCGCTCGATCGAGTTCTTTCACGGCGTCGGACTGGACTACGTGTCCTGTTCTCCGTTCCGCGTGCCGATCGCGCGCCTCGCCGCCGCGCGGGCCGCGCTCGCCGAGCGTCAGGTCGCGACGTCCTCCACCGCGTAGGCGATTCCGCGTTCGGTCCTCGCCGGAGTCCGTTTGGGCCCGCGGGACCGCTACCTGTCCGACCGAACAGGTTTTCGGAAGGAACTGCTTGATTCGCATCCTCGCCGGTCGTACCATTGTTCCGGACTCGAACAATTCAATTCGTTGGTGACGGTTCCTGGGCGAGCTCCGGCTGCGGCCTGGTCTCTCCTCCTGCCGTCATGGTCGCAACCGCCCGGCGTCGGTTTGTTCCGGCATCGGGCAATTCGAGCGGGCAGAGTGCCCGCCGCGGGGTCAGCCTTATGCGTCGCGTTCTCCTCTCGATTCTGCTGCTGGTTCTGGCGGCGACCGCGGGAGCGCAATCGCTCTCGATCACGAACCTGGTCAACCAGATGGAGCCTCTGAACCCACCCGCCACCATCAACTACGTCTTCACCGTCACGCTCTCCGCTCCGAGCGCATCGACCGTCACGGTCAATTGGGCCACGGCGGACGTCACCGCGTTGGCGGGCGCCGACTACGTCGCGGGGAGCGGGCTGTTGACCTTCGTGCCGGGCGATACGAGCGAGACGATCACGGTGGTCGTCAACGCCGACGACATCGACGAGCCGAACGAGGACTTCGTGGTCGACCTGTCCAACCCGGTCAACGCGACGATCGGGAACGGCCATGGGATCGGCCGCATCCGAGACAACGGGGATTTCCCTCCGTTCCTGATGGTCACAGACCCCGTGGTCACGGAAGGGGGCACAGCGACCTTCACCGTCTCGCTCACACTGGAGAGCGGTCACGTGATCACAGTCGATTGGGCGACCGCCGACCAGACCGCGGTCGCGCCGGCTGATTACGCGGCCTCCAGCGGCACGGCGACCTTCACCCCCGGAGACACGTCCGAGACGATCTCTGTTCCGACGAGCGGCGACCTGCAGGACGAGTCCGACGAGACCTTCCTCGTGAATTTCACCAACCCCGTCAACGTCGCGTTCGGCGACAACCAGGCCGTCGGGACGATCACCGACGACGACGCCGCCCCGACCATCACGATCGGCGACGTGACGGTCATCGAGGGGAACGCGGGGACCGTCAACGCGGTCTTCGACGTCACGCTGTCGAACCCGTCGGGTCAGACCGTCACCGTCAACTGGGCGACCGCGGATCAGACCGCCGTCGCGCCGGACGACTACGCGGCCAACTCGGGCACGGTGACGTTTTTGCCCGGCGACACGGCCGAGACGGTCACGGTGACGGTGGCCGGGGACGTTCTGGACGAGGTCAACGAGACCTTCCTTGTGAACCTGACCTCGCCGGTCAACGCGACCATCGCGGACAACCAGGGGGTCGGGACGATTACGGACGACGATGCGACGCCTTCGATCTCGATCTCGGACGTGGTCGTGACGGAGGGCAATGCCGGGACGGTGAACGCGGTCTTCAACGTGACGCTGTCGGCCGCGAGCGGCCGCACGATCACGGTCGACTACGCGACCGCCAACGTCGGCGCGGTCGCGCCGGGCGACTTCGAGGCCGTCCCGGTCTCGACGCTCACCTTCAACCCGGGCCAGACGACCAGGCCGGTCACCGTGCTCGTGAAGGGCGACGCGCTCGACGAGATCAACGAGACGTTCA
>DATBIJ010000207.1:0-10628 GCA_036557025.1 Thermoanaerobaculia bacterium
AAGGGGTCGCACTGGATCTCCATCGAAGCCGCGGGCGACTGCGAGATCCAAGTGGATCCGGCGGCGCCCTCGGAGCATGCTGTCGCGGCGCTCGCGCGCCTCGAGGTCGTCGCCTGGAGGCCCAAGTGAACGGCCGGATCGCGCTCGCGGCGCCGTCGGGGATTCGCGCGAAGCGCGAGCGCTCCGTCACCGAGGCGAACTGGCTCAAGGCATCGGCGATCGCGGCCGGCATCGTCGCGTTGTTCGCGATCGTGTACGCGATCGAGATGGGCGCCGGCCGCTGGAACGCGCCGCTGCGCGTCGCGGACAGCCCGTCGGAAGGCGCCGCCCGATACGTCGGCATCTCCCACTTCCTGCTCGCGTTCGCGTTTCTGGCGACCTCGCGCAGGATGCGCGCGGCTTCTCCGTGGGCCGCCTTCTCGGGGAAGCTCGCGGTGGGCGGCGGGCTCTGCGGCGCCTACGCGCTGCTGCTGCCGCTCAACCCGCGGCTCGCGGGCGTGCTCTTCGCGGCGTACTTTCTCGTGCACGACTGCCGCGACCAGGTCCTCTTCTACTTCGCCAACGGGGACGCCCCGGAAGGCCGCGACAACCCCACGCTGCGGCGGGCGCTGACCTGGCCGCCGTTTCTCGCGCTCGGTGCGATCATGGCGGCCGCATCCGCGGCTCTGCTCTTGGCCGGCCGGCACCGCGCGACGCCGATCCTGCGCGATCTGACGCCGCCGCTTCCGGCGCAGATCGTCGTCGCGATGCTGCTCCTCGTCGCGTTCGCGACCTGGCGCTGGCGCGCGCTGGTCCGGCAGGAGGAGCCGCGGGGCTTCGCCGCGTTTCTGCGCAGGCACCGACCCGTGTTCTTCGTGTGGGCCGGCACCCTCCTCGTCGTGCTGCTGGATCTCGCGCTGACCGGCGAGGTGCGCCTGATCGTGCTGCTGCACGTCACGTGCTGGTACGTCTTCGTGCACCGGCAGATGCGCCGCAATCCCCCGGAAAAGATGCCGCGCGCCGGAAGCTGGGCATGGATGCGCACGACGGCAAACGGTTTCGCCGTCCTGCACGCCGGGCTCGCGCTGCTTCTGATCGGGGCGGGCGCCCTGTGGGCCTACGGCTTCCGGGGCTCGCCCGAGCTATCGGAGTTCCGCGTCCTGCTGGACCGCAAGAGCTTTCCCTTCTGGACGATTCTGCACGTCACGGTCTCGCTCGGCCGCTAGCGTTCCCTCGAACTCCAGCTTCGTCGTCCGGATATCCAGCTGCGGGCCGAGCTCGTAGATGTTGCGATAGCCGTAGGTGTAGAGCGCGATGTACGTCGAGAGGTTCAACGATGCCGTCAGCCTCTTGGAGGCGAGCGCGCGCTCGGTGACCGGCGTGTTGTTCAAGAAGTTGTTGTTGCAGTAGATCAGGATCGTCGCGTTCTTGTCCGGCAGGGTCTGCGCGAGCGAGACGATCGCGATGTCGGGGAACGAGAGGTTGATCGCCCCCTTGACGTGCAGCTCGTCGTAGCGCGCCTTGCTCCGCGCGTCGAGGACGATCACCCCGGGCTCGGCGCTCATGCGAAGGAACTGCTCCTCGGTCAGGCGGCGGCTCTCGCGGTGCGCGGCGGCCTCCAGGGACACGCGAAGGTATCCCTTCATGTCGATCGCGGGATTGGGAGGAGGCCCGTCGTCGGATCGCGCGAGGCCGGGGGAGAGCAGGGCGAGCGTCGTCAGCGAGGCGAATGCGAGAGCGAGGCGCCGGGGGTGTCTCATGCGGACCTCCCGAGTCGACGAGATTCGTAACCCCGCCCGGGCCGGGTCTCATTCCAGAAACGTCACGCCCGACGGCCAGGAGGACGTCGCGGTCGAGGCGGCCTGGGCGCGGGCGGCGCTCGACGGATCTCCGGCTCGCTCTCGCCGCTCCAGGTGAAACGCCACGTCGCGCCCTTGCGGACGTTGGAGACCAGCGCCGGCCGGAAGCAGGAGAGACACGTCCCGGCCTTGCGCCGCACGCTCGGGTAGACGACGCCGAGCGAGCCCTCCGCGAGCAGGCGCCGCGCGAGCCCCTGCGAGGCGCGGTAGCTCTGGGGGTCCAGGCAGTCGGAGAAGGCCGCGTCGTCGCGCAAGTCGTGAAAGTCCGCGGCGAAGTCCGCCTGCCAGTCGTCGAAGGTCGCCTCCTCCTCCCGCCACCCGACCTCCGCGAGCTCGACCGATCGGTGGAAGGCGACCTCGGCGTGTGCGGTCTCGATCTCGAAGGCGGCGTACCAGGCGCCGCGGTCCGGGCCGTTGAAGCGGCTGCCGAGCGGATGCGCGTGGACGAAGGCCGCGTTGACGATCCGGAAATTCGGCACCCCGAACACGAGCTCGTGCGGGCCGATGCCGGGCAGGCGCGCGTTCTCCGCGCGCAGGCGGTCGTTGGTGGCGCCCTCGAGCGCCGCGAGGTCTCGGAGCTCCGCGTCGCTGCCGGCGATCGCCGCGAGCACGCTCTCGCCGGCGTCGGAGTAGCGCGACGGGATCAGGCGGTGCGCGCCGCGCCGCCGGACGAAGCGGACGCGGGGAGCCTTCACACGCCGCCCCGCCGGGCGTCGAGCAGACGCCGGATCGTCTGCATCGCGGGGATTCCCCCCTCGATCATCGACGCGAGCGGCGGGCGGCCGGAGAAGAGCGGGTTCTTGTTGGGGAGCTGGATCCAGGCGTCCGCGAGCTTTTCGGAGTAGAGGACGTTCAGGGCCTTGTAGATGCCGGTCAGAAGCGAGAGGCGGGTCAAGGTGTCGGTGTCCAGGATGCGCTCCGGCGTCTTCTTCATCTCGTAGAAGGCGCCGTGCGAGACGCCCCCGAGCAGGTCGCGGGCGTCCTGGTCACGCAGGCTCCAGCGGTCGGCGATCCTGAAGAAGGCCTTCAGCGCGGCGGGGGAGAGCTTCTGGCGCACCTCGCGCGCGGAGAGGTCCGGGATCGGGGAGGGGCCGTAGAGGCCGGCGGGATATTCGAGGCGGTCGGGCATGTCCAGAAACGGAGTATATTCCGTACGATTATGGAGTCAACCATCCCTCGGCACCAGGGGTTTACGGTAACGGTTTTCGGCGGATCACCGGGAGCAGGGCCGCCGCGGCGGCGGCCGCGGCCGGCGTCATCCAGGCCCCCGGGACGCGCGTCGCGAGCAGCGTCGCGCCGGAGACCGCGCACCAGGCCGCGGGGATGACGAGCAGGATCCACCGCCGGCGGCCGGCGCAGGCCAGCGCCACGCCGATCGTGGCCAGGGCGGTCGGGTCCGGGGCCAGGCCGAAGACCTCGGTCGATGCCCAGGCGCGGCCCAGCAGAAGGCCGGCGAGGGGCTGAAGGAAGAGCGCGAAGAGCAGGACGGCGAGGCCGATCGTCGCCGCGGCGCTCTCCGGCGGCGCGAAGGCTCGACCGCGCGCGGCGTCGACGAGCAGCAGCGCGGCCTCGAGCGCGAACGCGACAGCGAACGCGTGGCCCGCCCAGTGGATCGAGGCGAACCGCTGCCAGTGGAACGCGACCGCGACCCAGAGCCATGCGGCGGCGAGGAACGCGGCGGCCGTGCGGGCGCTGCGCGGTCCCGGGCGGCGGATGAGGACCACGAGAAACAGCCCCAGCGCGAGCGCGAGGGCATGCCCCGGCCAGACCGCCGCGTTGTAGCTCTCGAAGAGCCGCGCGTAGGTCCGGGCGGAGAAGATCTGGAGATCCGAGAGGGTGTAGGTCCACCACTCGGACATTTAGCAGGCTGCTGAAAAATGGATGCGGGCGTCGTGTCCGCCACTTTGCATCCGGCGCCTATTCGCGAGCGGCCTCTCAAACATCCTAACCTCCTGTGCGGTCGGCGCCGGCAAAGTGCCGGCCACCCTTCGGGTTACGGCGGCGCAGGGCCATCTCCGGCGTCGCCGCTCCTCGCCGCCTCACACCCTTTTTCAGCAACCTGCTAGAGCGCCGCGACGTGCTGGGCGATGCGCTGCCGCATCGCGGCATCCGGCATCCGCCCGAACGCGGCGCCCACGTTTTCCTTGACATGGTCGACGCGGCTCGTCGCCGGGATCGCGCAGGTCACGGCCGGATGCGAGACGATGAACTTCAGGAGAACCTGTGCCCAGTTCGCGCAGTCGATCTCGCGCGCCCAGGCCGGAAGCGGCTTGCGCGCGACGCGGTCGATGAGCGTGCCCTGCTGGAAGGGGCGGTTGGTGATCACGGCGATCTTGCGCTCCTGCGCGAGCGGGAGAATCCGCTCTTCCGCCGCTCGGTCCACGGCGTTGTACGTCACCTGGACGAAGTCGATCGGATGGCGGCGCATGACGCTCTCGATCTCGGCGTGGCGCCGGCCCTCGGACGTCGTGATCCCGACGTAGCGCAGCTTGCCGGCGGCCTTCATCGCGAAGAGCGTCGGGAGGTGCTCCTCCCAGTCGAGCAGGTTGTGGACCTGCAGCAAGTCGAACCGCGGGATGCCCCAGGCCTTCCGGGACTCCTCGATCTGAGTGGGCCCATCGGAGGAGGTCCAGACCTTGTCCGCGGAGAACGGGGCGGCCTCGCGACCGAGACGCTTCAAGGCGTACCCGATGACGGCCTGGGAGGACCCGTACATCGGCGAGGAGTCGACGAGCCGTCCGCCTTCGCGGAAGAAGGCGCGCAGGACCTCGGCGCAGGAGTCGCGAAGCGTCACGTCGTCGCCGACGTTGAAGGTGATCCAGCTTCCGATGCCGATCACCGGCAATCGTTCTCCGCTCGATGGGATCGGGCGCGTCAGGATCGGAGTGGACGCGGCGACGGAACGCGAGGAACGAAGGACGAGCGCCGCCCCGGCGGCGACGAACGGAACGGCGAGCTCGCGGCGGGTGATCTTCGGCATCGTGCGTGCCCTCGAGCTTCGTGCAACAGGGCGCCGGCCCTTCCGCATTCCGCCGCTACTTCTTCTCCAACTCTCTCCCGATCGCCTCGAGCATCACCGCGTACGCCTCGATCCCCTCCCAGAGGTTCGCCAGGCGCAGGTTCTCGTTCGCGGCGTGCTGGTTGTTGTCGTGGTTGACGATCGGGAGCCCGATGACGGGCGCGCCGACGATCTGATCGAAGAGATACCAGGGCACGCTGCCGCCGAGCGTCGGCAGACGAAGGAACTCCGGCCCGCCGCCCGCGGAGAGCGCCCGGGCGAGAGCGCGCGCCTCGGGGCGGTCCATGTCGGTGCGGGCCGCGGGATAGCCGCCCTCCCACTGCAGCCGCACGACGCGCGGGTGCGAGGAGCGCACCGCCTCGGTCGGCTCCTCGTGCACGACGTGCCAGCCGAGCTTGGTGAGATACGCCTCGGTGATCTCCCGCACGCGCGCCGGCTTCTGATCGGGCACCAGCCGGAAATCGATCGAGGCGCGCGCAGCGGTCGCGATCGCGTTCGCGGCCTTGTCGCCGACGCCCCCCGCCTCGATCCCGCGGACGTTCAGCGCGGGCAGCATGATCCGCTCGACCGACTTGGCGTTGTCCGCCTCCGTCGCGGCCAGCCAGAGATCGCGCCGCAGTTCCGGATCGGGGTCCGGCACGGCCGCGAGCGCGCGCTTCTCGGCGTCGGTCGGCGGCCGCACGTCGTCGTAGAAGCCCTCGATCGTGATCCTCCCGTCGGGCGTGCGCATCCGCGCGAGCAGATCCGCGATCAACAGGGCGGGGTTGGGCGCCCAGTTTCCGTAGTGGCCGCTGTGGAGGGCGCGGCGCGGGCCGTAGACCGTCATCTCCAGGCCCATGACGCCGCGCGCGCCGAAGAAGAGCTGGGGGCGACGGGTCTGGTGCACCGGCCCGTCGCAGAGGAGCCACAGATCGGACTTCAGCATCGGCGCGTTCTTCCGCAGGACCGCTTCGAGGTGGTCGGATCCGGCCTCCTCCTCGCCTTCGAAGAAGACCTCCAGGTTGACGGAGGGCTTCCTGCCCTGCGCCCTCAGCGCGTCGAGCGCCGCGAGCAACGCGATGATCGGCGCCTTGTCGTCGCTCGCGGAGCGCGCGTAGAGGCGCCACTCCGGATCGAGTCGACCCGCGGGCAGCGAGTCGAGCCGGATCTCCGCGGCACCCGCCTCGACCGTGCCCCGCCGCAGCGTCGGCGTCCAGGGCGGCGAGGCCCACTTCGCGGGGTCGACGGGCTGGCCGTCGTAGTGCGCGTAGACGGTGAGCGTGCGCTTCGCGCCGCGGGAGGGCAGCTCTCCGAAGATCGCCGGTGGCCCGCCCTCGCCGTCGAGAAGCTGGACCTTGAAGCCGCGCGCCTCGAGCCGCCCGCGGATCGCCTCGGCGTTCGTGCGGATGTTCTCGTAATCCGAGGCGAGGTTGGGGATCGCGAGCAGGGACGCGAGGTCCTCGAGCACGGCGCGCTCGTTTTTCGCGAGCCAGTCACGGGAGGCGGCGCGAACGGAAGGCGGCGGCTGTGCGAAGAGCGTGGTGGAGACGACCGTCGCGGCGAGAAGCGCGGGAACGAGGCCTGGCCGGGCACGAGGAGGACGCATCGGAGGATTATCTCCCGCGAAGCCCTCCCTTTCGTCTTATGGACAGCCGCGCGGGCGCGTTGTTATCGTGCGTGCGGCATCGGGCGATTTGTCGCCGGGAGCATCGATGATCGAATCGGAGTCCTTCCTGGGTTCCTCCATCGGCCGCAAGGTGATCATGGCGATCACGGGGCTCGTCCTCTTCGGCTTCGTCCTGTTCCACATGGTCGGCAACCTGCAGGTCTACCTCGGTCCGGAGGCGATGAACCACTATGCGGAGCTCCTTCGGAGTCTCGTGCACGGCTGGGCGCTCTGGATCTTCCGGATCGTCCTGCTCGTCGCCGTTCTCCTGCACATCTGGGCCGCGACCTCGCTGACGCTGGACAACCGCACGGCGCGGTCCGTCGGGTACCGGACTCAGAGGTGGCGCGAGGCGACCTACGCCTCCCGCACGATGCGCTGGAGCGGCGTGATCCTCTTCTTCTTCATCGTGTACCACCTGCTGCACTTCACGACCGGCCAGGCGCATCCGGACTTCGTACCGGGAGACGTCTACCGGAACTTCATCGTCGGCTTCCAGAGCGTCCCGGCCTCGATCGCCTACATCGTCGCGATGATCCTGCTCGGCCTGCATCTGAAACACGGCGTCTGGAGCATGTGCCAGACGCTCGGTCTCTCCCATCCCCGCTACAACCGGGCGGCCCGCATCGCCTCCTGGGCCTTCGCCGCCCTCGTCGTCATCGGCAACATCTCCTTTCCGCTCGCCGTGCTGGCGGGCGTGCTGAAGTGAGCCCACGGAGCCGCGCATGAAGCTCGAAGCGAACATCCCGCCCGGCCCGCTGGAGAAGAAGTGGGACGAGCGCCGCTTCAAGATGAAGCTCGTCAACCCGGCGAACAAGCGCAAGTACACGGTCATCATGGTGGGTTCGGGCCTGGCGGGCGCGGCGGGCGCGGCCTCGCTCGCGGAGCTCGGATACAACGTCCTGTGCTTCTGCTACCAGGATTCCCCGCGCCGCGCACACTCGATCGCGGCACAAGGCGGGATCAACGCCGCGAAGAACTACCGCAACGACGGCGACAGCATCCGCCGGCTCTTCTACGACACGGTCAAGGGCGGGGACTTTCGCGCGCGGGAGGCGAACGTCTACCGGCTTGCGCAGGTGTCGGTGAACATCATCGACCAGTGTGTGGCCCAGGGCGTGCCGTTCGCCCGTGAATACGGGGGCCTGCTCGACAACCGCTCCTTCGGCGGCGCCCAGGTCTCGCGCACCTTTTACGCGCGCGGGCAAACGGGCCAGCAGCTGCTGCTCGGGGCCTACCAGGCGCTGGAGCGACAGATCGGCCTGGGCACGGTCGCGATGTTCACGCGCCACGAGATGCAGGAGCTGATCGTCGTGGACGGCCGCGCCCGAGGCATCGTCACGCGGGACCTCGTCACCGGGAAGATGGAGACCTGGATCGCCGACGCGGTGTGCCTGGCCACCGGCGGCTACGGCAGCGTGTTCTATCTCGCCACGTACGCCAAGGGCTGCAACGGGACGGCGATCTGGCGCGCGTACAAGAAGGGGGCGGCCTTCGCGAACCCCTGCTTCACACAGATCCATCCGACCTGTATCCCGGTCTCGGGCGAGTACCAGTCCAAGCTGACGCTCATGTCCGAGTCCCTGCGCAACGACGGGCGCATCTGGGTCCCGAAGGCGAAAGGGGATGCGCGGCCTCCCGATCAGATTTCCGAGGAGGAGCGCGACTATTACCTCGAGCGGATGTACCCGAGCTTCGGCAACCTCGCGCCGCGGGACATCGCCTCCCGCGCGGCGAAGAAGGTCTGCGACGAGGGACGCGGCGTGGGCCCCGGCGGCTTCGGTGTGTATCTCGACTTTCGCGACGCGATCGCCCGGTTGACGCGGGGAAAGGTCGAGGAAAAGTACGGGAACCTCTTCGAGATGTACGAGCGCATCACGGGGGAGGACCCCTACAAGGTCCCGATGCGGATCTACCCCGCGAGCCACTACACGATGGGTGGGCTGTGGGTCGACTACGACCTGATGAGCACGATCCCGGGACTCTTCGTGGCGGGTGAGGCGAACTTCTCCGACCACGGAGCGAATCGTCTGGGCGCATCGGCGCTCATGCAGGGGCTCGCGGACGGGTACTTCGTCCTCCCCTACTGTATCGGCAACTACATCGGCGGACAGAAGCTGGAAAAGGTCCCGGCGGACGCGCCCGCGATCCGGGCGGCGCAGGAGGCCGTCGCGGAGCGGACCCGGCGCCTGCTGTCGATCCGCGGAACGCGCTCGGCGACCTTCTTCCACAGAGAGCTGGGCCGCATCATGTGGGAGCACTGCGGGATGGCGCGCAGCGCCGAAGGACTGCGGGAAGCACTGCAGAAGATCCCTGCCCTGCGGGAGCAGTTCTGGAAGGACCTGAAGATCGTCGGCAGCGGGGAAGAGCTCAACCAGTCCCTGGAGCACGCCGGCCGCGTCGCCGATTTCCTGGAGCTCGCGGAGCTGATGTGCCTGGACGCGCTGGAGCGCGACGAGTCCTGCGGCGGACACTTCCGCGTCGAGCACCAGACCGAGGACGGAGAGGCCAAGCGCGACGACGCGCGCTTCGCCCACGTCGCGGCCTGGGAGTACAAGGGAGACGGCGCACGACCCGAGCGACACGTCGAGCCGCTCACCTTCGAGAACGTCGAGCTGCAGGTGCGGAGTTACAAATGACGGCGATGAACCTCCGCCTCCACGTCTGGCGCCAGAAGAACAAGGACGCCGAGGGCCGCTTCGTCACCTACGACGCGAAGGACGTCAGCGAGCACATGTCGTTCCTCGAGATGCTCGATGTCGTCAACGAGGGACTTCTTTCGCGCGGGGAGGAGCCGATCGCGTTCGACCACGACTGCCGCGAGGGGATCTGCGGGCAGTGTGGGTTCTTGATCAACGGCTTGGCGCACGGTCCGCGCACGCGGACCACCGTCTGTCAGCTCCACATGCGCAGCTTCAAGGACGGCGACGAGCTCACGCTCGAGCCCTGGCGGGCGGAAGCGTTCCCGGTCCTGCGGGACCTCGTCGTCGACCGCTCCGCCTTCGACCGTGTCATCGCCGCGGGCGGTTTCGTCACGGCGCCGACCGGCGGTGCCCAGGACGCCAACGCGATCCTCGTGCCCAAGGAGAACGCGGACCTCGCGATGGATGCCGCCGCCTGCATCGGCTGCGGCGCCTGCGTCGCCGCGTGCCCGAATGCGTCGGCCATGCTCTTCACCGCGGCGAAGATCTCGCACCTCGGCGCCCTCCCGCAGGGCCAGCCCGAGCGCGACCGCCGCGTGCTCTCCATGGTCGCCAAGATGGACGCGGAAGGCTTCGGCACCTGCACGAACCACGGTGAATGCGAGGCGGCGTGCCCCAAGGCGATCCGCCTGCAGTTCATCGCCCAGATGAACGCCGACTACTTCCGCGCGCGCATGCGGCGCGGCCGCCGGCCCAGCGGCCTCGGCGACGCCGGCGCCGGCTGAGGCACCCGCCATGGATCTCCGGGGCCGGAGCCTGCTCGAGTTCTCCGACCTCACGCGGGAGGAGGCGCGGAGCCTGCTGGATCTCGCCGCGCGCGTGAAGCGCGAGAAGCGGGAGGGCAAGCCCGCCGGGAGGCTGGCGGGCAAGAACATCTGCCTGATCTTCGAGAAGACGTCCACACGGACGCGCTGCGCCTTCGAGGTCGCGGCGTACGACGAGGGCATGGGCGTGACGAACCTGGACCCGAGCGGGTCCCAGATCGGGCACAAGGAATCCATCAGAGACACCGCGCGGGTGCTCGGACGCATGTACGACGCGATCGAATACCGCGGCTTCTCGCAGGCCGCGGTCGAAGAGCTGGCGCGCTCCTCGGGCGTTCCGGTGTACAACGGGCTGACCGACGAGTCCCACCCGACGCAGATGCTCGCGGATCTGTTGACGATGGAGGAGCACGCCGGCAAGCCACTCGAGAAGGTCGCCTTCTGCTACCTGGGCGACGCGCGCAACAACATGGGCAACTCCCTGATGCTGGCCGGCGCGTTGATGGGGATGGACGTGCGCCTGGCCGCGCCGCGCGCGCTGTGGCCGGAGGAATCGCGGATCGAGAAGGCGCGCGGTCTCGCCCAATCCTCCGGCGCGAGGGTCACGCTGACCGCGGACCCGCACGAGGGTGTCGCCGGCTGCGACTTCGTCTACACGGA
>DATBIJ010000208.1:0-4668 GCA_036557025.1 Thermoanaerobaculia bacterium
CGCGACGCCGCGCGAGGGCAGGCCGTGGTGGAGGAGCTGCGCCGCGGCGGGGGAGTCGCCGAGCTGGTCATCGTCGACCAGACGTCCTTCGCGTCGGTCCGGGAAGCGGCGGCGCGGGTGGCCGCCGCCCATTCGAGCCTCGACGTGCTCGTCAACAACGCCGGCACGGCGATCCGGCGGCGCCGCGTCACGAAAGACGGCCACGAGGCGACCTGGCAGACGAACTTCCTCGGCGGCTACCTGCTGACGCGCCTGCTGTTGCCGCTGCTGAAGAAGGCTCCCGCGCCGCGCGTCGTGAACGTCGCCTCCGAGGGCCATCGCACGGGGCGCATCGACTGGAGCAACCTCGAGCTCGAGCGCGGCTACGGCGGCTTCCAGGCCTACGCGAACACGAAGCTCGCGCAGATTCTGTTCACGCGCGAGCTGGCGCGCCGGGAGCCCGTCATCCGCGTCAACGCGATGCACCCCGGCGCGATCGCGACCGGGATCTGGCGCGACGTTCCCCAGCCGCTGCGCGGGCTGATCGGGCTCATTCTGCCGTCGCCGTCGAAGGGCGCCGGTCCGGTCGTCCGGCTGGCTTCGGCGCCGGACGTCGCGGACGTGACGGGGCAATACTTCATGCGCTACAAGCCGCACGAGCCCTCGGAGGCGGCGCGGGACGACGCCGTCGCCCGCCGGCTCTGGGAGGTCGCGGAGAAGGCGACCGGGCTGTCGGCCGTATGATCGCCTCCATGCCGAACAAGCGCGCATCGGCGTTTCTCGCGACGTACCGCGACGAGGTCGCGCGAACCAAGCGCGTGCTCGCGGCGTTTCCCGCGGGGAAAGAGGATCTTCGGCCCGATCCCGAAGGCCCCCGCGCGCGGGACGCGGCCTGGAAGCTCGTGCTGGGGCAGGGACTGATGGTCAAGGCGATGGGCGGCCTCGACTGGTCGAAGCCTCCCGGGAAGCAGCCGGAGTCCCCGGCCAGCTTCGCCGAGATCGCGAAGGAGCTCGACGCGGGGCTCGAGCGTGTGGAACAGACACTCGGCGGCATGGACGACGCCGCGCTCGAGCAGACGGTCCAGTTCCCGGTCGGGCCCGGCAAGTTCGGCGACTTCCGCAAGATCGACTTTTGCTGGTTCCTGCTCCATGACCACATCCACCACCGCGGCCAGCTCTCGGTCTACATCCGACTGGCGGGCGGCAAAGTTCCGTCGATCTACGGACCCTCCGGCGACGAGCGCTGGTTCTGAGCGCCCGGCGTCGGCCGGTTGGGATCGTCGCGGCAGGCTCGAGGACGAGCCGCCGAGCCTCCGGGATCGGATCGTCCGGCGGCCCGCGTCTCTAGAATCCGCCGCGTGAAACGAACCGTTCTCGCGCTGTCGCTGGCGGCGGGACTGGCGGCGGCGGCCCGCGCCGAGATGCCCGCCGAGCGGATGCACCAGGTCGTCGAAGTGGCTCCCGGCGTGATCGCTTTCGTCGCGCCGGAGAACGTCTCGGGCATTCCCAGCGGCAACGTCGTTGCGGTGATCGGCGATGACGGCGTGCTGGTCGTGGACTCGGGGCGCTTCCCGACGCTGGCCCGCCGGATGATCGAGGAGATCCGCCGCCGCACCGACCGGCCGGTGCGCTATCTCGTGCACACCCACTGGCACCTGGATCACATCGTCGGTGACGGCGAGTTTCGCAAGGCCTACCCGGACGCCGTGTTCGTCGGGACGGAGCTGACGCGCCGCAAGATGCTCGAGAAGCAGCCGGGTTACCTCGAGGGCGTCGGCAAGAGGGACGCCGAGATCGGCGATCGGATCGACGCGGCCATCGCGCGGGGAACCTTCCGCGACGGCACGAAGATCTCCGAGGAGGAGAAACGCTACCTCGCCAAGCAGGCGCGCGACATTCGCCTCGAGGGAGAGGAGCTGGAGGGCGCGACGATCGTTGCCCCGTCGCTGACCTTCGAACGGGAGCTGATCGTGCGGCTGGGCAAGCGCGAGGTGCGCGTGCTGTTCCTCGGGAAGGGCAACACCGGGGGCGACACGGTCGTCCACGTCCCCGACGCGAAGGTCGTGGTGACGGGGGACCTGCTGGTGCTTCCGACCCCTTACGGGTACGGCTGCCACCCGAGTGCCTGGATCGGCACGCTGGACGCGCTGATGGGGCTCGGGGCGACCGCGATCGTGCCGGGGCACGGGCCGGTGCAGAAGGACTGGGAGTACGCGAAGAAGCTCAAGGCGGTCCTGACCGCGCTTCGCACCCAGGTCGCGGCGGCGGTGGCCGAGGGCGCGACCCTGGAGGACACCCGCAAGCGCGTGACGCTGGAGGATTTCCGCAAGAGCTTCGCCGGGGAGGACTGGGAGCGTTCGCGCGCCTTCCGGGACTTCTTCGTGGCCGATGCGGTGACGCGGGCGTATCAGGAGGCCAAGGGGGAGATGGCGGAGGAGTAACGCGCCGAAACCTCCGCGACTATATTCCGTATGGATATAGTCGAAACATGAGCCGTCACGGCAGTCAAGAGCGCCCCGCCGAGCCGCCGCCGCTTCCCGCGGCGACCTTCCACATCCTGCTGTCGCTGGCCGAAGAGGAGCGTCACGGCTACGCGATCCTGCAGGACGTCGCCGGGCGGACCAACGGACGCGTACGGCTCTCGATCGGCACGCTCTACCGCACCATCCAGAAGATGCTCGAGGAGGGGTTCATCGAGGAGCTGCCGGACCGGCAGCGCCCCGCCGCCGAGGACGACGACGAGCGGCGGCGCTACTACCGCCTCACGCCGGCCGGGCGCGCCGCGGCCCGCGCGGAGGCGGGGCGGCTCGCGGATCTCGTGAAGCTCGCCCGCGCGAGCGGGCTGTCGCCGGAGCGTGCGTGATGCGAACCTTCGGCCTGCTGCTGCGCCTCTACCCGGCGTCGTTCCGCAACGAATATGGGGAGGAGATGCGGGCGCTCCACCGGCATCGCCGGTCGATCGCCTCGGGTCCCTTCGAGGTCGCGGGTCTCTGGATCTCGACGGTGTGGGACGTGCTCGTCAACGCGGCGCGGGCGCACGCCGACATCCTCCGGCAGGACCTGCGCTGGTCTTCCCGCTCGCTGACGCGTGCGCCCGGGTTCGCCGCCGCGGCGATCGCGGTTGCGGCGCTGGGGATCGGGGCGTCGACCGCCTCGTTCTCGACGCTCGACCGCCTGCTCCTGCGCCCGCTGCCCTTTCCCGATTCCGATCGGATCGTCAATCTCTGGCAGGGGCAGCGAGGGGCCTCCGGCTACAACGAGCTCTCGCCCGGCAACTACCGGGACTGGCGCACCCAGAGCCGCTCCTTCGAGTCGATGGCTGCGATCGTCTACCGCTCCGTCAACCTGGTCTCCGACGGCTCTCCGGCCCGTCTGGACACGGTGGCGGTCACCTCCGATTTTTTCCGGGTCCTGCGAGTGCGCGCGCAGATCGGGCGCCTCTTCGGTGCTTCGGACTTCAGCGCCGAGGGTGACGTGCCGATCGTCCTGTCCGACACGCTCTGGCGGGAGCGCTTTGGTGCGGACCCCGGCGTTCTGGGAAAGCGTCTGCTTCTCGATGACGAGCCGTCGATCGTCGTCGGGGTTCTCGCCCGGGGCTTCGAGTTTCCGGACCGCCGCTTGGCTCTCTGGTCCCCGCTGGACTTCGTGGAGGAGGACTACGCGGAACGCGACAACACTTACCTGCGCGGGGTCGCGCGCTTGCGGCCCGGCGTCCCGATCGAAGGTGCCCGCTCGGAGCTCGCCGTCGTCTCCACCCGGATGGAACAGGCGTATCCGATCGAGAACGAGAAGCTCGAGCCGATCGTCTGGCGCCTCCGGGAGCAGGTCGGGCGGCAGCCACGCATGCTCGCCTTCGCCCTCTTCGGCGCGGCGCTATGTGTCCTTCTGATCGCCTGCGCGAACCTCGCGGGCCTCCTCCTGGCCCGCGCGCTTTCGCGGAAGCGGGAGCTCGCGGTGCGCGCCGCGCTCGGTGCGGGACGGGAACGGCTCGTACGCCAGCTTCTGACGGAGAGCCTACTGGTGGCGGCGCTCGGCGGTCTGCTCGGAATCGGGCTCGCCTGGGCGGCGGGCCCGATCGTGGCGCGCGTGCTACCCGATGCCCTGCCGTTCGGGGAAGTGCCGCGCGTCGACCCACGCGCTCTCGTCTTTGCGCTCGCGGCCACGGCGGCGACCGGGATTCTCTTCGGCCTGGCGCCCGCGCTCCGTGCGCGGTCCGAAGCGGCCTCCGCGGGGCTGCGCGAAGACGCGCGCGCCGGCGGCTCGCGACGGACGGAGCGGCTGAGGTCCCTGCTCGTGGCCGGCGAGGTTGCGGCCTCGGTCGTACTGCTCGTCGGCGCGGGGTTGCTCCTGCGCGCCCTCTGGGAGATCCAGGGGCGCGACCCCGGCTTCCGAACGGCCGGCGTGCTGACGATGCGCACGACCGTTCCGCTTCCGCGTTACGAGCCGACGGGCGAGCGGGAGAGGCTCTACCGCCACGTGCTGTCGCGCGTGCGCGAGCTGCCCGGCGTGGAGAGCGCCGCGTACATCAGCTCGTTGCCGATGGTGTGGCGCGGCGGAATCTGGGGCGCGAATTTGTTCGAGAACCAGGACCCGGCCGTGCGCCGCGCCGTCAGCATTCGGCAGGTCACGCCCGGCTATTTCCAGACGCTCGGGATTCCTTTCCGCCGCGGCCGGGACATCGCCGAGACC
>DATBIJ010000209.1:0-5925 GCA_036557025.1 Thermoanaerobaculia bacterium
CGCCTGCTCGAGGAGCTGAAGAACCTCTGCCTGGCGCGGAAGATCCGCGTCCTCTACGGCCGTTTCGTCGAACAGAGCGGCTCCTTCTCCTACCAGGGCTTCTGCGAGCTGATCCAGGATTACTTCCGGTCCCGGGACCCCGCCTCCTCCTCCGGCGAGCGCGCGGACTTCTCCGACCTCGCGGCCGAGCTGATCGCCCTGTTCCCGCAGCTCTCGGAGATCTCGGAGATGCGCGCGGCCCTCTCGGGGGAGACCCGCGCGGCCCTCGCCGGCGAAGAGAAGAAGCCCGAAGACCGCATCCAGATCTTCGAGCTGCTGGCGCGCACCCTCACCCGCATCGCCGGCGGCAAGCCGCTCGTGTTGATCCTCGAGAACCTCCACGGCGCCGAGATCTCGATCGAGGCGTTGCAGTACGTCGTCCGGAGGCTCGGCCCCACGCCGACGCTGATCGTCGGCAGCTACCGTCAGACCGAGACGGACAAGCGGCATCCCCTGACACGCATGCTCGACTCGTTTGCGGACGATCCGCGCTTCGTCTCGATCACGCTGGGGCCCTTCTCCCCCTCGGAACATCGGTCGCTCGTCGCCTCGCTCGTCGGCGCTCCGAAGATCGCCGACGACGTCGCCCGCAGACTCCACGACGCCACCGAGGGCAACCCCTTCTTTACGAAGGAGCTCGTGCGCTCTCTCGTGGAGTCGGGAGCGATCTCCCGCGATGACACCGGCGCCTGGAGCTTTTCCAAGGAGGCCGAGATCTCGGCGGACGCCCTGCCCGCCACGATCCAACAGGCGGTCGAGAAGCGGATCGAGCGCCTGCCCGAGGAGCTGCGCGATCTGCTGTCGATCGCCTCCGTGCTCGGCAAGACCTTCGACGCGAAGGATCTCGCGACCCTCGCCGAGGACGCGAAAGACCTCGACGACGAGATCGACCAAATGCTGCGCGAAGGGATCCTGGAAGAGGAGCGGGAGTCGCGCGGCGACCGGCTGACCTTCGCCAGCGGGATCGTTCGGGACGTCCTCTACGCCGCGCTCTCACGCCGCAAGCGCCGCTCCCTCCACCGCAAGTACGCCGAATTGATCGAGCAGCGCTCCATGGGAAGGCTCGAGCGAATTTATCCGGAGCTCGTCCATCATTACTCGCAGGCCGACGTGCCGGAGAAGACGGTCGAGTACGGCCTGAAGCTCGCTCGGAAGTCCCTCGACGCGTTCAGCCCGGAGGACGCGGTCCGGGTCGCGAAGATCGCGCTCGAGTACCTCGAGGATGACGAGTGGGAGGGCGAGCCCTCTCTCGAAGCCGACGCCCGGATGCTCCTGGCCGAGGGCCTGCGCATGGCGGGCAATGTCGACGGGGCTCTGCGGGAGGCGGAGGCCGCGGCCAAGATCTACGCGGAGCACGACACGCCCGGACCTTCGGGTGCCGCCATTCTGTTCGCCGCGGAGACGGCCTGGCAGGCGCGACGCATCGATGACGCGCGCCGATGGGTCGAGCGCGGCCTCGAGGCGGCGCGCTCGGCGGCCGGACGGCCCGATCACATGGGAAAGCTGCTCGCGCTCGCGACCACGGTCGCCAACCTCCGGGGGGAGTACGCGAAGGCGGCGACCTACCAGGCGGAGCTGGAGACCCTGGCGCCGCGGGAAGCGAGCGCGCGGGAAGAGATTCCGGAGGGCGGGACGCTCGTGGTGGCGATGACCAATCCCATCGCCGCGACGGAGCCGGGTCTCTACGCGACGACGGAGGAGCACGAAGTCCTCGCCAACGTCTTCGAGACCCTCGTCACGACCGACACGCAGGGCAACCTGGCGCCTTCACTCTGCGACCGATGGACGCTGGAGGACGGGGCAAAGACGGTGCGCCTGCACCTGCGCCCCAGAACCGTCTTTTCCGACGGCACCCCCTTGAACGGGCCCGCCGTCAAGACGTCTCTCGAGCGATCGATCCGGCTCTCCCGGGAGGCGATGCCGGCGGCGTTCGCCGGAATCCGCGGCGTCGCGGAGTTCCTCGACGGAGGCACGCCGGATGTCGAAGGGATCGCCGCCCTGTCCGACCTCGAGATCGAGATCCGCCTCAAGGACCCGCTTCCGATCTTTCCTTCTCTGTTGACGGACGGGCGCACCTCCGTCGCCCTGGCCTTGCCGGGCGAAAAGGACGAACCGGCGAGGCTTTTCGGGACGGGGCCGTTTCAAACGGCGAGCCACACGCCCGATCGCGCGGTTCTGGAGCGCAACGCCCGGTACTGGAGGCAACCGCCCCGGCTCGATGCGATCGAGTTTCGGGCCTCGCTCTCGGCCGCGGCGATCTCCGAGGGGCTTCGCTCCGGAGCGTTCGATCTGGCCCGAGACCTGCAGCCGCAGGACCTGGAAGCCGTCCTTCGCGAGCCCCGATTCCGGGCCGGTCTGGTCGAGACACCCAAGAAGAACACGTACTTCGCGCTCTTCCGCTCGGACACGGCGGCGGGATCCAATGGCCAGCTCCGCCGGGCGCTGGCCGGCGCGGCCCGCACCCAGGACTTCGTCTGGGGCGCCCTCGGACGGTTCGCGCTGCCCGCGACGGGCCTGCTTCCGCCCGGAATCCTCGGCCACGACCCGGGGCGGCGCCAGCCTCACCTTGCGCGCGAACAGGCGATCGAGTTGATTCGCTCCTCCGGCCTGCCGGCGCCGATCCGGATCCGGGCCGCCGTGCATCCGATCCTGCAGAACCAGTATGCAGCCCTGACCCAGGCCCTCGTTCACATCTGGGCGGATCTGGGCGTCGAAGTCGAGGTCGCGACGAAGACGATGCCGGATTTTCTCGAAGCCTGGCACGGAGGAGGCACGAATCTGGACCTGTGGCTCGGCCGCTGGATCGCCGATTACGACGACCCGGACAACTTCACCTTCACGCTCTTTCACTCCGGGAGCGGCCGTCTGCGGAGCTACTTCTCCTCGCCGGAAGCCGACCGAATCCTGGAAGAGGCGAGGGCAGAAGCCCGACCGGCCGCGCGCGAGAGCCTCTATCGGAAGTTCGAGCACCTGCTGCTCGACTCCGCGATCCTGGTTCCCCTCTTTCACGACGTGGACTACCGGATCGGCGGGCCCTCGGTTCGGGGGCTCCAGCTCCACAGCACGGCCCCGTACGTCAATTACGCCGAGGCGGGAAAGGCCGAGGCGCCCACAGCGCCGGCCGCGATCGATCGGCAGATCGGCGGCGGCACCCTGCACGTGCCGATCGCTGGCATCGTGCGGAGCCTCGACCCGGCGCTGGCGGCGACCGTCGAACAGGGTGAGGTCTACCCACAGGTCTTTCAGACGCTCACCTTCGCCGTCGATGGAACGCGGATCGTTCCATGGCTCGCCGCAAGCATCACCGCGGAAAACGAGGGAAGGCGGTTCCGGATCCGTCTGCGCCCCGGAGTGCGTTTTCATGACGGGCGCCGATTGACCGCTCGCGATGTGCGCTACTCCTTCGAGAGGCTGCTCTCGAACGAGCAAAGCCAGGGCCGCTGGCAGCTCGCGCCGATTCGCGGAGCCAAACGCCTGCTCGATGGCACGGCGACGGATCTCGAGGGTTTCCACATCGTCTCGCCGATGGAGTTCTTCATCGACCTCGAGCAGCCGGTGTCGTTCTTCCCCGCGCTGATCTCCTACGCGGCGACGGCCATCGTCCCGGAAGGGACCGGAACGATCGGCTCGAGCTGGCACGGCGGCGCCGTGGGCACGGGCCCCTTTCGGGTCGTCGGCTTCGAGCCGGGCCGCCGGCTGGAGCTCGAGCGCAACCCGCACTATTGGCGCGAGGGTTATCCCCGTAGCGAAGGCCTCGTCTTTCGCTTCGGCGTTTCCCCGGAAGAGATCCGGGACGACTTCCGAGCCGGACGGCTCTCGGTCGCCTTCGACCTGGTGCCGGCCGACGCGGAGGCCCTGCGCCACGATCCGCTGTTCGCTTCCGGCCATCGCGAGGGCCCCAAGCTCCAGACCTATTACGCGGTGTTCAACACTCAGAGCGCGGCACTGGCCGACGTCGAAGTCCGCCGGAGCCTCGTTCGCGCCGTCGACGTTGCCGGCATCGTGCGGCGAACCCTCGGTCGCCTGGCGATTCCCGCGCACGGGCTCATCCCGCCGGGCCTCCTCGGCTATGCCGCGGCGGGTCCGGATTCGCACGCGACGTCCCCGCGAGCGGCGTCCGACATCGAAATCGACAAGACGGTCTCGCGCGAGACCGTGGAGCTCACGGCCTCGCTGCATCCGATCTTCTTCGGAGAGCTCTCGGCGGTCGCGCGCGAGCTGACGGAGGCCTTTCGAGGAGCGGGCTTCTCGATCCGGCCGATTACGAAGACGATGGCCGAGTACCTGGACAACAACCGCAGCGCCGAGGCGGATCTGGCCGTGGGCCGCTGGGGCGCCGATTACCCCGACGCGGATACCTTCATCTACGGCGTCCTGCACTCGGCGGCCGGCTCCGTCGGCCACTATTTCTCGCGGCCCGAGATCGACCAACTCGCCGAGCAAGCCAGGGCCGAGACCGACCCGCGCGTGCGCCATTCCCTCTACCGGAAGGTCGAGGACCTCATCGCCCGGGACGCCTTGATCCTGCCCCTCTTCCACGATCAGGTGTATGCGTTCGTGCGCCCCGAGGTCGAGGGGTTCCGATCCGTCGGACAGACGAGCCCGATGGTCTTCTACGAAGATCTCTGGATTCGGAGGTAGCGGCGGCCTCGGTTCAGGCCGCCGGCGCCCCGGCCTTGATCAGCCACTCCTTCATCGTCGCCGCCGGCACGACGCCGGGTTGCTGAAAGATCAGCAGCCCGCTCTTCAACACGACGAAGTTGGGGATTCCCTGAACGCCGAACTCGGCGGCGAGCTGCGGGAACCTATCCGTGTCGACCTTCAGCACGAGCGCGCGGCCCTTCATTTCCGCGGCCGTCTGCGCGACATGGGGCGCCGCGACCTTGCAGGGGCCGCACCAGTCCGCCCAGAAGTCCACCAGGACGGGCACCGTGGCGTTCTTCGTGATCTCCCGGAAGATCTCCGGGTCCGCGTCGATCGGCGTGCCCGGCGGCGAGATCTCCGTCTTGCAGTTGCCGCAGCGCCCCAGCTCGGCGAGCCTCGCGGCCGGCGAGCGGTTCTTCCTGCCGCAGCTCGGGCAAGTCAGGATCATGACGGGAGTCTAAGCACGAATCCTGCCCGGCGGCCTCCGCGCTGCCGCTCCTTCGAGTACTGCCAGAGGGCCCGATCCAGCGTCCGCATCGAGCAGGACGCCTGCTGCGCAAGGCCCCGGGCGGCCCGGACGGACGCGATCCAGAGGTCCGGGCCGTAGCGCGGCCGCCCCGCAACGCCGAGAGACCAGAGGGCGCGGACGTCGAGGATTGGCGGCGGATCGCGATGGCAGAAATGCAGGATGACCGAAGCGGTCGGCCAGCCCACGCCGTCGAGCGTCAGGAGCGGCTCGACGCGAGCGCGTTCGTCGGTCGACTCGAGCGCGGCCGACGTCGCACGCCGGATTCGCGCCGGCGAATTGCGCTCGACACGCCGAATCGCGCGCGGCGACTTCCAGCGGCAGAGCGCGATCAGCTCCCGCCGCGTCAGGTATCCGCGGCGCCGGATCGCCGGGACGAGGCCCTCGACGTCGGCGTCGCCGGAGGCGTCGAAGCGGCCGGCGAACTCCAGGACGCGCTCCGGGGCAAGACGCGGACGCAAGGGCAAGCGCCGGATCACCCCAGGCCGACGACGCGTGCGGCCTCCCTCAGCAACTTCCAAGCGTCACGAACTGCAGGCGCGGCCGGATCCTTGACTCGCACGCGCCGTACGACACGAAGTCGCCCGCGGCGCAAAGACAACTCATCACGGACATCCCGGAGATTCTCGCGCAGGGCGCCGCGGACGGCCAGGTCCGACAGTAGCCGATCCGGAAGACTCCGCCCTTCCGAAAGAACGCGGAGTTCCTGCTGATCC
>DATBIJ010000210.1:0-12513 GCA_036557025.1 Thermoanaerobaculia bacterium
GGGGGTGATGACGAAGCTCGTTCGCCCGAACTCCACGGCGTGAAGCGTCCTCACAAGCTGCCGGCGGCCCGTGGCCAGGTCGAGAGTTCGGATGCCCCAGTCCTCGAGTTGGGATGGTTCAGGGCCGAGGCCGCGCGCGCCTCGTGCTCGAATCGCTCCAGCCGGTGGCGATCCCCGGCGAGCTCCTCCGGCAGGACCTTGATGGCGACCTCACGGCCCAGACGTGTGTCGCGGGCCCGGTAGACTTCTCCCATCCCTCCCGCGCCCAGCGGCGAGGGAACCTCGTAGGCGCCCAGGCGCCGACCTGCGTCGAGTGTCATGGGGCCGGGGTGGGATTCTACGTGTGCCGCGGCGCCCCGAAGAGCCGCTCGAAGTTGGCGCTGGTCGCCGCGGCGACCCTCTCGAGCGAGGCGCCCTGCACCTCCGCCAGCTTCCGGGCGGTCTCGACCACCATGGCCGGCTCGCAGGGCTTGCCGCGATGCGGCACCGGCGCGAGATACGGCGTGTCGGTCTCGATGAGCAGGGACTCGAGCGGCAGGCCGCGCGCCGCGCCACGGATGTTCTCGGCGGCGCGGAAGGTGATCATGCCGGAAAAGGAGATTCGATAGCCCAACGCGATCGCGCGGCGTCCGAAGGCCGCGTCCTCGGTGAAGGAATGCAGCACGCCGGCGTCCTCACGAGGGCCGAACCGCGCGAGCAGCGCCTCCATCTCCGCGCCGCTCTCTCGGTTGTGCAGGATCACCGGGAGGTTGCGCCGACGAGCGAGATCGATCATCCACTCGAGCGTGGCGATCTGCTTCGCGCGCGGCGAGTGATCGTAGTGGAAGTCCAGCCCGACCTCTCCCACGGCAGACACCCCGGGGAGACCGGCGAGCCGCTCGAGCTCGGCGCCGTCTCGCTCCGGCTCGAAGTCCTTCGCCTCGTGCGGGTGGATCCCGACCGCCGCGAAGACGCCGTGCGCCGGATCCGCCAGCGCCGCCGCCTGGGCGGAGTCCGCGAGCGTCGTCCCCGGAATCAGCAACCTCGCCACGCCCGCCTCCCGACCGCGCGCGATGAGCGACGCCGGATTGGGCGTCATTTGAAGGTGGCAATGGCTATCGGCCAGCACCGGACCCGTCCGATTCCCCATTCCCCATTCCCGATTCCCGTCTTATTTCACCTTGCTCCCGGGCGGCGCCTCCGCGGGGACATCCAGCAGGACCGGCACGCCGGCGTCGCCGACCGTCGCCGCCAGGACCATGCCGTTGGACTCCACGCCCATCAGCTTCGCCGGCTTCAGGTTCGCGACCACGACGACGTTCTTCCCCACGAGGACCTCCGGCGCGTACTGCGCGCCGATCCCGGCGACGATCTGCCGCTTCTCGGTCCCCAGGTCGACCTCGAGCCTCACGAGCTTGTTGGACTTGGGCACGCGCTCGGCGGTGAGGATCTTCGCCGTGCGCAGCTCGACTTTCTGGAACTCCTCGATGGAGATCTTCGCGTCGGCCGCCGCGGCGAGCGCGGTCGAGAGCGGCACGGTCTCGAGCCCGACGGCGGGCGGAGTCGGCGGGGGCGTCTTTTCGTCCATGGGATCCCTCCTCGTCAGATAGGCGCCGGCATCGGCGCGCGGAAAGAGCGTCAGCGATTCGGCCACGGGCTTCGAAAGCGGCAGCCCGCCCCAGGCGAGGTCCTCGCGGCCCGGATCCTTCGCGGGCAGGCCCAGCGCTTCCATCAGGCGGCGCGAGGTCGCCGGCAGGAACGGGAAGAGCATCACCGCCGCGAGACGCACCCCCTCCGCCGCGCCGTAGAGGATCCGGTGGAGTCGCGGAGAATTTCCCTCCTCCTTGCGGATCTTCCACGGCTCCTTGGCGACGACGTGGCCGTTGATCGCGGAGAGCAGCCGCCAGATCGCCTCGAGCGCCCGGTGGAAGGCCATCGCCTCCATCGCCTCGCGCCAGTCCGTCTCGACGGCCCGGTAGGCCCGCAGGACGTCGTTGTCGTCGCAGAGGATCTCCGGCGTGCCTCCGAAGGACTGCCGGCACAGCGCGATGACGCGCGAGGCGGTGTTGCCGAGATCGTTGGCGAGATCCGCGTTGTAGCGCAGCAGGAAGGCCTCGTCGGAAAAGCTCGCGTCCTGGCCGAAGGCCATCTCGCGCAGCAGGAAGTAGCGCAGGGCGTCGGCTCCGAAGTCGTCGATCAGATAGTCGGGACGCACGACGTTGCCGGCGGACTTCGAGAGCTTCTTGGCGTCGCGAAGCCACCAGCCATGGGCCACGACGGAGGTCGGCACCGGCAGCCCCGCCGACATCAGAAAGGCGGGCCAGTACACGGCGTGGAAGCGCAGGATGTCCTTGCCGATGATCTGGACGCGCCGGCCGCCCGGCGTCTCCCAGAACTCCCGGAAGAGGCTCGGGTCCTCCGAGCCGAAGCCGAGCGCCGTGATGTAGTTCGTCAGCGCGTCGAGCCAGACGTAGACGACGTGGCCCGGCTTCCCCGGGAACGGGATGCCCCACTTCACTTTGGTCCGCGAGACCGAGAGATCCTGCAGCCCGCCCTTCACGAACGAGGTGACCTCGGAGAGCCGCGTCTCGGGGCGCACGAAGCCGGGGTTCTCCGCGTAGTGCGCGAGCAGCTTGTCCTGGTAGCGCGAGAGGCGGAAGAAGACGTTCTCCTCGGACTCCCACGTCGCGGGCTTCTCGTGGATGGGACATCGCTTCTGATCGTCGAGCTCCTTCTCGGTATAGAAGACCTCGCAGCTCGCGCAGTACCAGCCCTCGTGCCGGTCGACGTAGAGGTCGCCCGCCGCCTCCATCCGCGCGATCAGCGCCTCGACACCCCGGCGGTGGCGCGCCTCGGTCGTGCGAATGAAGTCGTCGTTGGCGATCTCCAGCCGGCGGTAGAGCTGGTGGTAGCGCTCGACGACGCGGTCCGCGAGCGCGATCGGGGTGACACCCTGCGCCGCCGCCGCCTTCTCGATGTTCACCCCGTGCTCGTCGGTTCCGGTGAGCATCCGCGTGGGCTCGCCGAGCAGCCGGTGGTAGCGCGTCAGGGCGTCGGTGACGACGGTCGTATAGATGTGCCCGATGTGCGGCACGTCGTTGACGTAGTAGATCGGCGTCGTGGCGTAGAAGGGTTTCGTCGTCATGGCCGTCGCGAGCCGGTAAGCCTAACCCACGCGCCCCTCTAGAGATAGCCCGCTTCCCGCATCGAGACGCAGCCCTCCCGCCCCACGACGATGTGATCGAGCAGGCGCACGCCGACCGCCTCGGCCGCGGCCGAGAGCCTTCGGGTGAAGTCGCGGTCCTCGCGAGACGGCGTCGGATCGCCCGACGGATGGTTGTGGTACACGATGAGGCCCGCGGCGTTCGCGAGCAGGGCGCGCTTCAACAGCTCCCGCGGCTCCACGACCGCGCGGTCGAGCGTGCCGCGGTAGACCTCGGGATCGTCTCGCAGGAGGCGGTTGCGAGCGTTCAGGTAGAGCGCGCCGGTGCGCTCCTGGTTCCCGTCGCCGTGCGCGCGGCGCAAGTACTCCTTCACGAGCCCGGGCTCGTTCAACAAATCGCGCAGGGCGAGCGGCTCCGCCGCGAGCCGGCGGCCGATCTCGAGCGCCGCCGTGATCCGCGCGGCGCGCGCCGACTTGACGCCGCGCTCGCGCGAGAGCTCGCCGGGCGAGAGCGACGCGAGCCCCGGAAGGCCGCCGTGGCGCACGAGCAGCCGCCGCGAGAAATCGAGCGCGCTCTCGCCGCGTGCGCCGGTCGAGAGCAGCAGGGCAAGCAGCTCCTCCGCGGACAGCGCCGCGGCGCCGAGCCGCTGTAGGCGCTCCCGGGGGCGCTCCGTCGGGGCGAGGTCGCGCAGGCGGTGAGGGATCCGGGTCACGGGAATCTCGGTCACGTGATCTGCCGAGTGGAGGGACGAGCCGGAGGCCCGCCCGAGGAGGACGCCCCGATCCTCTCACGAGTTCCGAGTCCCGAGTCCCGTCCTCTTCAGTCCCCGTCCGGCCAGGCTCGCTCGACCGAATCCGGGACGAGCACGATCTTCCCGTGCAGCTCGCCCGATTCCATGCGGGCATAGCCCTCGCGGCCGCGCGAGAGCGGATAGACGCGATCGATCCTCGGAGAGAGCTTTCCGGCGGCCACGGCCGACAGCATCGTCCGGAACTCGGCGTCGTTGGCCATCGTGGAGCCCAGGATCGCGATCTGCTTCCAGAAGATGAGGCGGATCTCCTCTTCCGGGTTGGGACCCGACGTCGCGCCGCAGGTCACGATCCTGCCGCCGCGGCGCACCGCGCGAAGCGAGGACATCCAGGTCGTCTCGCCCACCGAATCGATCACGAGGTCGACACCGCGCTTCGCGGTCTTCTCGAGGACGACGCGCCCCGGATCCTCGCGCGTGTAGTCGATGACGAGCTCGCAGCCGGCTTCGCGCAGGATCTTCGCCTTTTCTTCTCCGGAGGTCGTCGCGAAGACGCGCGCCCCGGCCAGCAGCGCGATCTCGACGCTGGCCCCGCCGACCCCGCCGCCGGCGCCGTGGATCAGCACCGTGTCGCCGGGACGCACGCCGCCCCGGCCGATGACCATCCGCCACGCGGTCTGGTAGACGAGCGGGAAGGCGGCGGCCTTCTCGAAGCTCATCCCCTCGGGGATCGGAAAGAGGTTGCGTGCGGGGACGACGACCTTCTCCGCGAAGGTTCCCGGCCCGTGCTCTCCCAGGATCTGGAACTTCACGCAGACGCTCTGCTCTCCCCGCCGGCAGAACTCGCAGGTGTTGTCGTAGAGACCCGGCTGGATGAGGACGCGATCCCCCGGCATCAGTGACGTGACGCCCTCGCCCAGCGCGTCCACCACGCCGGCGCCGTCGGCGCCGGGGATCTGCGGCAGCGGGACGTTGGGGATGCCGTTGCGCACGAAGAGATCCAGATGGTTGAGCGACATCGCCCGAAGGGCGACGCGAACCTCGCCGGGTCCAGGCGACGGCTCGGGCCTGTCGCCGTACTGCAGGACCTCGGGCCCGCCGTGCTTCTCGAAATAGAGGGCCTTCATGCGGGAATGGTAAATCGTGAATGGTGAATCGTGAATCGTAGGAGAATCAACGCAATTTCACGATTCACGATTCACGGCCCGGCCCTCAGTTCAGATACCCCAGCGACCGCAGCTTCTCCAGATACTCCTTGTCGCTCTCCCGCGACGGCGCGCCCGCCGGAGCGACACGCGGTCCCCAGGTGGCGACCCGGGAGGTCTCGAGCGTGCCGGACGCGAAGAGCTCCGGCACCGGCGCGCCGGGCAGATCTTCCGCCGCCGGAACGCCGGCCCGCGCGAGGATCGAGGGCGCGACGTCGTCGGCACGGATTCGCCGCAGCCCGGCGGCGGTCTCGCGGTCGAACACGGTCATGCGTCCGGTCGACCCGGCGGGCGCGGCGTGGCTGTCGGCGGTCAGCACGATCAGCACGATCTCGCCCGCCCTCGCCCGCGGCAAAAGCTCCGAGAGCCATTCGCGGATCTTCCCGGCGGCGCGCTCGCGCTCCGGGGCCGCGTTGCGCAGGATGTCGCAGCCCGGAAGGTAGACGGTCGCGACGGCCCGCGAGGAGAGGGGCAAGAACGCCCTCCACGCCGCTTCGTCCGCCGCGGCGCCGTCTTTCGCGCGCCCGAAGATCTCGCGGTTGTCCACGACCTCCGCTCCGGGCCATCGGCCCGAGGCCCACCACCCCACGGCCGCGGAGGGCAGCCCGCTCGAGGCCGCGAGCTCCCAGAAGGTGAGCCGCCGGCGCTCGCCGGAGGACACCGGAGCGCTCTCGACCGTCGCGATGCGCGGACCCACACCCCGCAGATACCAGCGCGTGCCCAGCGGCGGGCGCAGGGACACGGGAGAGCCGGCGGGCCGCACCCGCTCCAGGGCACGCACGCCGTGCTCCAGGGAGGGCTCGCCCGTCGCCAGATCCATCCAGAGCTCCGGCGGCGAGGCCGGGCGCGCCGGCCACCAGCCCGCCGAGCCCGTCGACAGCATCGCGACGACCGCCCTGGCGTCCGGCCCGTCCGGGGCGTCGTGGCGCAGCCCGTCGACGGCCACGACGATGACCGGCTCGCGCCGCGGGATCGGTGTAGGCGCCGACACCGCGCGCTCCTCGGGGGTTCCGACCGCGAGCAGGACGCCGGTCGCCACGACCGCCAGCGAGAGCGCCCCGGCGAAGACCCGCCGGCGCGGGCCCTCGGGCAGCAGGCCGTGGGCGAAGGCCCGGGCCAGGAAGCCGGAGCGGATGGCGGCGGCATGCAGCAGCGCCGCGGCCGCCACGGGAATGCCCCACACCAGCGCCGTCGTCGCGAAGCCGCCGAGGCTGCGCGTTCCGGCGATCCAGAGGCCCAGGTCGGCCACGGCCGCCGCGAGGGCCGCCGCCGCGGAGTCCCGGCCGGGGGCGCTCGAGAGATCGGCGAGCAAGCGCACGACCAGCACGACGAGCCCGGACGGCACGAGGGAGGCCACGAAGAGGTGGAACACCAGCACGCCGGCCCCGGCCGGCGAGGCGCGAAGGGGCGCCTCCTGGGCCCAGGCGGCCGCCAGGCCCGACATCGCAAAGGCGAGGGCGCCCGCGAGCCAGGCGGGCAACAGCACGCCGCCGCGCCCGGCAAACGCCCGGCCGAAGACGAGCCGCTCGACGCCGCTCTTCAGATACCCGAGCTCCCGAAGCCGATCGCGAGCCTCGCCGAGCGAGATCTCGCCGTCTTTGTTCACCGCCGGCGATCTCCGACGACGCGCGCGAGGTCCGCGAGCGTGGCGCCTTTGGCGCCGAAGGCCGACAAGGCCTCGACGGCGGTCTCCAACAGCTCCTGCGCGAGCCGGCGCGCGGAGTCGGGACCCAGCAGGGTCGCGAAGTTCGCCCGGTGGGCGTCGCGATGGACGTCCTTGCCCATCTCCTCGGGATCCCCCGAGAAATCGAGCAGGTCATCGGTGATCTGGAACGCGAGGCCGAGGTTGCGGGCGAAGAGCGTCAGGGCGCCCAGCGCGGACTCGGAGGCGTGGCCGGCGATCGCGCCGCCGCGCACCGCGGCGACGAACAGAGCGCCGGTTTTGCGCGCGTGGATCGCCTCCAGATCGTCCAGCCGCAGCCGCGTCGGATCGGCGGACAGATCCGCGGACTGTCCCGCGCAGCAGCCCTCGGCGCCCACGGCCCGCGAGAGCTCCGCGACCAGGCGCGCGCGGGCGGCGGGAGAAACCCCCGGCGCCGCGGCGACGATCTCGAAGGCGCGGGAGAGCAGGGCGACCGCGGCCAGCTCCGCCGAGGCGACCCCGTGCAACAGGTGCACGGTCGGCCGGCCCCGCCGCCTCCGGGCGTCGTCCATCGACGGCAGATCGTCGAGGACCAGCGACGCCGCGTGGAGCATCTCGACGGCGACCGCGACGGCCTGCGCGGCGCCCTTCGGCGCCCGCGTCAGCTCACCCGCGGCCAGGGCCACGAGCGGCCGCAGGCGCTTTCCCGGAGACAGCAGGGCCGCCTCCAGGGCCGCCCTCAGGGCGGGCGCGCGCGGATCCGGCGCCGGCAGCGCGGCGGCCAGGGACTCTTCGAGCCCCGGCAGCGCCCGCTTCGCGAAGGCCTCGAAGGCTCCCGCGCCCCCCCGCGCGCGGCCGCTCGCACGCGCGGTCATCCCGCCCTCGGGCGCCACGGCGCGGGGAGGGCTAGCCCTTGTAGCTCTTGACCGCTTCGTCCTCGGTGTCGAAGACGTCGAAGACGGTAATGAGCTGGGTGACCGTCAGAACATCGCTGATCTTCTCGGGGAGCTTCTCCAGCTTCAGCTTGCCCCCCTTGTTGGTCACGGAGGTGTAGCAGCCGACGAGCTCGCCGATCCCCGAGGAGTCGATCGTGGTGACATCCTGCATGTTGATCAGGATGTTCTTCTTTCCCTCCTCGAGCAGGCGGTTGATCGTCTCCCGCAACTGAATGTCGCCCGAGCCAATGGTGATCTTGCCCTTCAGGTCGATGATCGAGACGCCGCCGCTCTCGCGAACGCTCGTCTTCATGACGCTCCCTCCTTGCCCAAGTTCTTGGTCAGTACGATCTCCATCCCGCCCCCGTCCGTGCGACGGAAGCGCACATCATCCATGAAAGTCTTCATGTAGAAAATCCCCCGACCCGAGGTCCGCAGCCGATTCTCCGGCGCCAGCGGATCGGGCACCCCCGTGGGATCGAACCCCTGCCCCTCGTCGCGGACCCGGATCTCCAGAACGTCGTCCACGACGTTCATCTCCAGCTCCACCCGCTTCTCGAGGTCCTGCCGGTTGCCGTGCTTGATCGCGTTCGCCATCGCCTCGCGGAGGGCCATCAAAATCCAGTGCCGCGCGTCGTCCGGAACGTCGCGGCCGTCCAGGAGCTTCCCACAGAGATGCTGAGCCATCTCGATGTTCTCGAAGCGGCTGGAGAGGGACATGCGGATCGGGCCGGCGCCGGCCGTGGCGTTCGGTTCATCCATTCCCATTCCGACAAACCGCGCGATCTTATGCGAAAAGCTCGCGAGGCGTCGACGGCGACGCCGGGACGAAGAAATGGGCGGTTTCGCGGCGTGCTACCCTGCCCCGCCGTGACCGCTCTCCTCCTGCTGTTGGCCGCGCTCTCCGCGACGGCTCCCGTCCAGGACCCCGAGACGGTCCTCGCGCCGCCGGCCTCGCTGGAGGCCTCGGTCGCGGAGGCGGCCCACCGAGTCGAGGACATTCGGGGGAAGCGGTTCTCGCGCCCCGTCCCGGCCGCGGAAATCGACGCGAAAGAGCTCGAGTCCGTGCTGCGCGAGAAGCTCGGCGAGGGCCTTCCGGCGCCCCCGCGCGAGACCCTCCGGACGCTGGCGGCCATGGGGTTCGTGGAGGATTCCCCGGACCTGCTCGATCGGCTGCTCTCTTTCTACGTCTCGCAGGTCGCGGCGTTCTACGACCCGGACAAGGGGAAATTCTGGGTCGTGAAGGGCGCCATGGACGAGCTGAGCGGGCAATCGGCGGGGATGGGAGAACGGCTGATCTACTCCCACGAGCTGATGCACGCCCTCCAGGACCAGCATCTGACGCTCTCGCCGCGCATGCGGTCGCTCAAGGACGACGGCGACGCGGCGCTGGCCCTGCAGTGCCTTCTGGAAGGGGAAGCGACGCTCGTGATGGTCCGGGCCGCCCTCGCGGATCTCCCCATCGCGGACAGCGAGGAAGCCGAGGATCTGATGGCGCCCCTGCTCTCGGCCGGGGCGCTGGAGAAGTCCGGGATTCCTTCGGACGTACCGGCGTACTTCGTCGACCAGCTCTTCTTCCCCTACACGGAGGGGACGTCGTGGGTTCGACGCGCCTGGAAGCGCGGCGGCTGGGAGGAGGTCGATCGCCTCTGGAAGAGTCCTCCCGTCTCGACGTCCCAGATCCTCCACGACGGAGTTTCCTTCACCCCCGCGACGGGGCTGCTGCCGGCGAACGCCGCGGCTCTCGCGCCGAAGGGGAAGCGTCTCTCCTACACCGACACCATTGGAGAGTGGAACCTGCGGTGGCTGCTGGCGCGATCGCAGAACGCGCAGGAGGCGGAGGATCTGGCCGCCGCCTGGCGGGGCGATCGGATCGCGTTCTTCGTCGACGAGAAGTCGGTCGCGTTTCTCTGGCGGCTCCGTTTCGATGCCCCGGGATCGGCCGCGCGCTTCGAGAAAGCATGGAAAGCGCTGCGCGAGAAGCGCGTGGGAGAGGGGCCGCAGCTCACGCGCCGGAGCGGATCGGATCTCGTGGTGTCCTCGGGCCTCGCGGCGATCCCGGCCTTGCCGGGGCTGCCCGTTCCGAAGGGCTAGCAGCCGCCTCGCCGAGCCTCACGCCGTCGGCGCGACCTTCGAGAGCTCGACGGCGACCGGCAGGATCACGAACATCTGAATCGCGTTGTACACGCCGTGCGCCACGATGCAGGGCAGGATGTTGCCGTAGATCGCATAGGCGGCCGAGAGCACGGCCGAGATCACCAGGATCCCCAGCAGCATCAGCGGCTGGCCGTAGACGCCGTGTGCCGCCGTGAACATCAGCGTCGCCGCGAGCGGTCCGACGCGCGTCTGCAGGAAACCGCGGAAGAAGAACTCCTCCAGGAACATCGCCGACACGATGATCGCGATCTTCAGCCACACGGGCCGCGTCACGAGCCACGCGATCGCCGGCGACAGGGTGAACCCGGAGGTGCTCTCGGGCGGCTTGCCGCGGATCAGCAGCCAGACCGCGATCGCTGCGGCGGCCAGCAGCACCGTGAGCAGCCACCCCGTTGCGCCCACCAGGATCCCGGTCGAGAGATCGGCCAGTGGCCGCGGGCTGCGAAGCCGCAGGAAGCCCGCCAGGTCGCGACGGCCCGAGAGCATGTAGTAGGCCGCCAGGAACGCCGCGAGCACCGCATGGACCGCGAAAACCGAGACCAGCGTGAGCCGGCGCTGCTCCGCCTGCGCGCCGGCGAGCCCCGCGGCGAAGGGAATCGCGACGGTCAGCAACAGCACGCCCGCGAGCAGCAAGAGCGCCGTCGCGCGCCGCGGAGGGTCCGCGAAGCCGTCCTGGAGGAGGACGGCCCGCGCCCGGGTCCGCAGGAAGGCGAGCAGGATGCCGCCGCAACCCGCCGCGAGCAGCGCGAAGAACACCGCGTCGTTCATTTCCGGAGGAGACCTCGTGTCGAGCGGCGGAGCATAACGCAACCGCGCGGCCCCATTGGCTGGACATCCGGGCGTCGGCGAAAGAAGATGCGCTCGCGCGCATGGCGGATCCTCTTCCCCTCCTCGTCGAGTCCCTGACGAAGTCGTTCGGGAAGAGACGAGCCTTGGACGGGGCGGACCTCGAGGTCCTGCCTGGAGAGATCTTCGGCCTGCTCGGCCCCAACGGGGCGGGCAAGACGACGCTCGTTCGCAGCGTCGTCGGCCGCGCGGCTCCCGAGCAGGGACGCATCGCCGTGTTCGGCCTCGCGCCCGAAGAGGCGGTTCGTCGCGGGCGCGTCGGCTGGGCGCCGCAGGAGCTGGCCCTCTATCCCCTGCTCACCCCCCACGAGAACCTCTGGACCTTCGGGCGGTACCAGGGGCTCTCGGGTGCCGCGTTGGAGGCGGCGATCGAGGCGAGCCTGGCCTGGATCGGCCTCTCCGACCGCGCGAAGGACCGGACGGACAAGCTGTCGGGCGGGATGCGACGGCGCCTCAACATGGCCGCCGGGACCATCCACGGCCCGGGGCTGCTGTTGCTGGATGAGCCGACGGTGGGCGTGGATCCCCAATCTCGCGAAAGGCTCTACCTGATGATCGGGGAGCTCAAGAGCCGAGGGGTCTCGGTTCTCTACACGACGCACTACATGGAGGAGGCCGAACGGCTCTGCGACCGCATCGCGATCATCGATCACGGAAAGATCATCGCGTCCGGCACCAAGGAGGAGCTGGTCCGTTCGACGCTGGGCGGCGGGCAGGCCCTCACCGTCGACACGGTCGCGCCGCTGCCTGCCACGCTGCGCGACGCGCTCGCGGCGTCGGGCGCCACCGTCGACGGGACCCGCCTGCAGATGGCGGTCGCCGACGCCCCGCGCCAGATCCGCGAGCTGCTGGAGCGGCTCGACCGTGAGGGCATTTCCGTGCGCGATCTCTCCCTGCGCGGTGCCTCGCTCGAGCAGGTCTTCCTTCATCTGACGGGACGGGAGCTGCGCGAATGATCGGCCCCGTCGCCCGCAACCGCGTCATGAACCTCCTGCACGATCGCGCGGCGCTCGTTCTGTCCTTCGTCCTGCCGATCGCCTTCTTCTCGATCTTCGCGTCGATCTTCGCGGGGTCGGGACGCGCCGCCACGCGGCGGCCGCGGGTTGCCGTGGCCGACGCCGACTCCAGCGCCGCCTCGCGGCGCCTCATCGCGGCCCTTCAGGCCGAGCCCTCGCTCGCCTTGCTCACCGCCCCGTCGGCGGATCACCCGCCGCCCTTCACTCCCGAGAGCGCCGAGCGCGCGGTTCGGGTCGGGCAGGTCTCCGTGGCCCTGATCATCCCGAAGGGGTTCGGCGAGACACCCATCCGCTTCGGTCCCGGCGCGGGAGGTCCGAAGGTGCTGGTGCTCGCCGACACCTCCGACCCCGTCGCGCCGCAGATGCTCGCCGGGCTGCTGCAGAAGGCCGCCATGAACGCGATGCCCTCCGCGATGGCCCGCGGGGGAATCTCCGAGATCGACCGCTGGTCGGGAGGCCTGACCGCGGATCAGAAGGCCGTCATGGAGCGCCGCCTGGAGGAGCTCGACCGCTCGACGACCGCTGGAGGCGCGGGAGGCGCCGGAGGCACGGGCGGGGGGGCCGGAGGGCTGATCGCCGTCGAGACACGCGATCTGCTGGGTGAGAAGAAGAAGAATCCCTCCGTCGCGCTGCTCGCCTCCGGCCTGGGCGTGATGTTCCTGCTCTTCTCGGCCGCGGGGGCCGGCGGCGCGCTCATCGAGGAGGCCGAGAGCGGCACGATCGATCGGATCCTCGCGACCCGAGTGACGATGGGCTCCCTGATGGGAGGCAAGCTCCTCTATCTGACGGGGCTGGCGGTCAGCCAGCTCACGCTCATGTTC
>DATBIJ010000211.1:0-12484 GCA_036557025.1 Thermoanaerobaculia bacterium
TCAGGAGGTCTACGTCGCGTCGTTCCCGGGTCCCGGCGGAAAGTGGCAGATCTCCAGCGCCAGCGGCGCGGCGCCGCGCTGGCGGGAGGATGGACGCGAGCTCTTCTACCTCGCCAAGGACCGGCGCGTGATGTCGAGCGAGATCACGGCGGAGGGCCCGGCCTTCAAGTTCTCGCCGCCCCGCGCCCTGTTTCAAGCGCCCAGCGAGGGGGCCTTCGCGGTCTCGCCCGACGGCGCCCGATTCCTCCTACAGAACCCGGAGAACCCGGGCCGGGAAGCGCCGATCCAGGTCATCCTGGACTGGAGAGAAAAAGCCCGTTGACCTAGCGCAGCCCATGTCTCGTATGCCCCGCTCAGGCCGACATCAGGCCGTCGCCGGAGCAGGACAACGACACGTAAGTTATTGATTATTAAAGAGTTGATTCATCAGAACGCGCTCCGGCTCTCGGGTTAATATCCGCCGTCCCCGCCACAATAGGAGGGTTTTCCTTTGAGGCTGATCCCTATGGCCACAATGCTCACCGCCGCCTTGCCCCTGCTGGCCGAGTCCTCGCCGACGGCCCCGCCGGTCGCCAAGACCGTTCCCCGGAGCTTCCAGCTCCACGGGGACACGATCAAAGACGACTACTACTGGCTGCGGGAGAAGGACAGCCCGGACGTGCTCGCCTACCTGAAGGCCGAGAACGCCTACGCGGACGAGGTCATGAAGGAGACCGAAGCATTCCAGAGCGCGCTCTACAAGGAGATGCTCTCGCGGATCAAGGAAACCGACCTGTCGGTGCCGTGGGCCTACCGCGGCTGGCTGTACTACTCCCGAACGGAGAAGGGCAAGCAGTACCGGATCAACTGCCGCAAGAAGGGGCCGGACGGCCCGGAGCAGGTCCTCCTCGATCTCAACGAGCTCGCTCGCGGCGAGAAGTTCCTGGGCCTGTCGATCTACGAGCCCAGCGACGACGGAAACCTGCTCGCCTACTCGACCGACGTCACCGGCTTCCGCGAGTACTCCCTGCGGATCAAGGACCTGCGTACGGGTGAGCTCCTGCCCGATCGGGCGGAGCGGGTTACCTCCGCGGCCTGGGCCGACGACAACAAGACGCTCTTCTACACGACACAGGACCATGCCAAGCGGGCCTACCGCGTCTGGCGCCGCGAGGTCGGCAGGGGCAGCGAGGCCGTCCTCGTCTACGAGGAGGGCGACGAGCACTTCAACGTCGGAGTCTGGAAGTCCCGAAGCGGCTCCTGGATCTTCCTCGCGACCGAGAGCCAGACGCAGTCGGAGGTCCGGGCGATCCCCTCGGCCAAGCCGACGGCCGAGATGCGCATGCTGATTCCGCGCGCCAAAGACCTCGAATACAGCGTCGATCACGGCGGTGATCTCTTCTACATCACGATCAACGACCGCGGCCGCAACTTCCGCGTCGTGACCGTCCCGGTGGCGGACACCGACCCGAAGAGCTGGAAGGAGATCGTTCCGCACAAGGACGACGTGATGATCACGGGGCTGTCCGCGTTCGCGGGATACGTGGTCGTCAACGAGCGCGAGGCGGGCCTGCCCCGCCTGCGCGTGATCGACCTCGCCAGCGGCCAGCAGCACCGCGTCGAGTTCGACGAGCCGGCCTATGCGCTCTACTCCGCAGTCAATGCCGAGTTCGACACCACGAAGTACCGCTTCAACTACGAGTCCTTCGTCACGCCGGATTCCGTCTACGACTACGACATGAAGACTCGGGAGCGCTCGCTGCTCAAGCGCACCGACGTTCTGGGCGGCTACGACCCGGCGAACTACCGCGAGGAGCGCATCTTCGCGACGGCCGCCGATGGCGTGAAGGTCCCGATCTCGATCCTCACCCGAAAGGACTTCGTCCGCGACGGCAAGAGCCCGCTGCTGCTCTACGCCTACGGCTCCTACGGCGCGCCGATGTACGCGACCTTCGACTCGAATGTCTTCTCCTACGTCGATCGGGGTGTGAGCTTCGCCGTGGCCCATATCCGCGGCGGCGGCGAGATGGGCAAGAAGTGGCACGACGACGGCCGGATGATGAAGAAGAAGAACACCTTCACCGACTTCATCGCCGCGGCCGAGCACCTCGTCGCGCAGAAGTACACCTCTGCGGACCGCCTCGCGATCGAAGGCGGCAGCGCCGGCGGCCTCCTGATGGGCGCGGTCACGAACATGCGGCCGGATCTCTTCAAGGTCGTCGTCTCGAAGGTGCCGTTCGTAGACGTGATCAACACGATGCTCGACGACGACCTGCCCTTGACCTACTCGGAGTTCGAGGAGTGGGGCAACCCCAAGGATCCGGTGCAGTACGCCTACATGAAGAGCTACTGCCCCTACACGAACATCGAGAAGAAGAACTACCCGACGATCCTGGTCAAGACGTCCTACAACGACAGCCAGGTCATGTACTGGGAGCCGGCGAAATACGTCGCGAAGCTCCGCTCGCGTAAGACGGACGGCAACCCGCTCGTGTTCAAGATCAACATGGCGGGCGGCCACGGCGGGTCCTCGGGCCGCTACGACAAGCTGCACGAGAGCGCCTTCGACACCGCGTTCGTCCTGACGCAGCTCGGGATCACGAAGTAGGGAGTCGACGAAAACGGTGCCGGTGCGCTGAGCTCCTAGGCCGGCATCGGCGCGAGGTAGCGGGCGAAGCGCTCGGGATCGACGATCTTCTCCGAGCGCATCGCCTGGTCCGCCGCCTCGACGAGCGCCTTGCCTCCATCGCCGCCGAGCAGGCGCCCCCGCGCGCGGCGCGCGACAGCCGCGTGGAGGGCCATGTCCGCCTCCTCGAAGGCGGCCTCCGCCTGCAGAAAGCGCTCGAGAGCCTCCTCCGGTTTACCGCGGCGCTCGGCAACTCCGGCCCGCAGCAGCGCGGCGAGCGGATCGGCCCACGGCAGACCCTCCCGCGTCAGAGCCGCGGCGGCGTGCTCGGCTTCCTTGAGACGCCCCGCGCCCTCCTCCGCGGAGAGCAGGGCCGCCCGGCCGTCCACGAACGCCAGCTCGACGCGAAACACCTGAAGACGGCGCAGGCGCGAGCGCGCCAGGGCCTCCGCGTCCCGCGCGAGGGCGGCGCGCGCGGCCCCGGCGTCTCCGCGATAGATCGCCAGGTCCATTTCCGAGAAGAGAGTGAAGTAGTGCTGCATGTGGAAGGCCTCGTGTGACCAGCGGGCGATCGCCTCGCGCACCTCGCGAAGAGCCTCCTCGGGGCGATTCTCGGCCAGCCGCGCGACGTAGAGATTCCGCGCCCGGAGGCTCGTCTCGGCGAACAGATCGTCTCGCTCGGCCGCCTCGGCGATCAGAGCGGGCAGGCGCCGCTGGAGCTCCCGCAGTCCCCCGAGGTAGGTGAGCGCGCGCAGCGAGTAGATGTGCGTCGTGTCCAGCTCCCAGGCCACGCCGGTGCAGCGGTCGCGCAAGATCGCCTCGGCGTTCTGGGCACGCTCCCAGGCGACCCTCCAGCGGCCCTCCAGGTACGCGGTGATCCCCAGGGCCACCTGCACGATGGCGAGGGCCTGCGGGTGGTTCACCCGGTCGGCCAGGGAGACGGCGCGACGGAGGATCCGCTCCGTGCGCGCGCTGGCGGCCCGACCCGCCGTCGCGCTGAAGCCCGCCTCGTTCGCCAGGGCGCGCGCGACGCGGAAACGCTCGCCGGTATCCAGCGCCAGCAGGAGGTGGCGGGCCTGGAAATCGCGGCTGCGGAACGTGTCCACCATCGCGAGGCCGATCGAGACGGACCAGCAGGTGTCGATCCGGATCAACCGCTCCTCGGACACCTGGCTCTCGTCGCGCTCCTGGAAGCGCATGCCCCGCAGGCGCACGAGCGCGCGGCGCAGCAGCAGCGACGCCAGCGCGCCCCGCGGCGATTCCGTCAGGCGGAGTTTGATGCGCCCCAGCACGCCCTTCAGCAGGGGCAGCCCGCGGTCGATGCGGCCGCTGCGCAGCATCTGCTCCGCCGCGAGTCGCTGGAGCTCGAGCGTCTCGGCCGCGCTCGCGCCGGGAACGGCCTCCAGGTAGGCGTCCGCCGCTTCGGAACCGCGGCCCGCGTTGGCGAGCGACTCGGCGAGCGAGAGGCGCAGGCGCCGGCGCTCTTCGACCACTCCGGAGGGCTCGAGTCGCAGGGCGAGGCCGTAGAGACGTGCGGCGCGATCGAAGGCCAGCGCCTGCGCGGCGCGCTGCGCCGCCGCCGCGGCATAACCCGCGGCCCGCGCGGCGTCGCCCCCTTCCAGGTAGTGCAAGGCGAGCGCCTCGGGATCCGCGTCCCGCCGCGACTCCAGCGCGGCCGCGAGCCCGCGGTGGCAGTCGTTGCGCCGCTCGGGTGTGAGCTGTGCGGCGACCGTCTCGCGGATGCGGTCGTGGTACGCCTCCAGCTGATGCTCCCCCTCGACGCCTGCGGCGCGGCGCCGGAGCAGGTGCCCGGTGCGCAGCGTCATGATCTCCGATTCCGCGGTCTCGAGACCCGCCGCCTCTGCCGCGACCGCAGCGTCGACCGGGGCGCCGGCGACGGCCACGATCTCGAGCAGACGCCGGGCGGTTTCGGGAAGCGCCGCGAGCCGCGTGGCGACGAGCCGCGAAAACAGCGAGGCGGGGCTCGCGTCACCGTCGTGCGGCATCTCGGGAGCGCCGCCGCGCGCATAGCGCGCGAGCTCGTCGATCAGGAACGGATTTCCCGCCGACTCGCGGACGATGGCTTCGGCCCGCCCCGCGCTCTCCTCCGGAAGCAGCTGCCGCGCCAGGGCCACGGCCTCGGCCTCCGGAAGCTCCGACACCAGTACCTCGTGCGTCTCGAGGCCTTCCCGCCGGGCGGCGAGCATTCGGGAGATCGGCGGGCTCCCCGAGGCGTCCTCGGTGCGGTAGGTCGCGATCAGCAGGACCGCCGGAGGATCGGGCGGACGCAGCAGCTCGCGCAGCAACGCCGCGCTATCGAGATCGCCCCACTGCAGGTCGTCGATGAAGAGCACGACCGGGCGGCGCTCCGCCAGGCGCCCGAAGAGATCGCGCAATGCCGCGAAGGCGCGACGCCGCAGCTCGTGGGCGTCGGGAGCCTCGGGGGCGCGCCCGCGCGCGGAGGCGACCGCCTCGACCCGCCGCAGCACCGGAAACACGCGCGCGAGCGCGCCGACGTCGCGCGGCAGCAGGGCCTCGGCCTCGCTGGCCGGAAGCTTCTTCCAGTGATGCGAGAGCGCGTCGATCAGGCTGTCGACGGCCTTGTAGGGCACGGACTCCCGCTCGTAGCAGCGGCCCGCGAGCGTCAGAGCGGCGGCTCGAGCGCGGAGGTCCTCGAGGAAGCGCCGGACCAGCGAGCTCTTGCCCATGCCCGAGCCGCCATGAACGAAAACGGCCGCAGCCCGGCCCTTCTCGACCGCATGAAAGGCTTCCTCCAGGGCGGCGAGATGAGGAGCCCGACCGAGCAAGGGAGGCAAGGAGCCGCGGACCTCCCGCCGGGCAAGGGGCGCGAGAGCGACCGCTTCTGCCGGGCCCAGCATCGCAACGATCTCCGCGCCGCTCGGCCGCAGTGTGGGCTCTCGCGCCAGCAGGGCCTGGCACAGCCGAGCGAGATCGTCCGGCGCCCATGGCGCGAGCAACGACACCGGCTCCGGGTCGCGGCGCAACTTCTCGATCATGATCTCGGCGTAGCTGCCCGCGAACGGCGGCTGGCCCGTCAGCGCCTCGAAGAGCATCACGCCGAGGCTGTACCAGTCGCTGGCCTCGGTGACGGGACGGTTCGCGCCCTGCTCGGGCGCCATGTAGGTCGGCGTCCCGGCCAGCGCGAGGCTGATCTCTCCCGCATCGTGCACGGCCTCGCGGACGAGACCGAAATCGAGAAGAACCACGCGGCCCTCGGCCGTCACCAGGACGTTCGAGGGCTTGATATCGCAATGGAGGTGTCCCGCCTCGTGAAGGGCGCGGACGCCCGCCGCCGCCTGGCGCAACGCGGCGCGCAGGCGCGCGAAGTCGACGCGCCCCGGGAGCGGCGCCGGCGGCGGATAGGGGGGCGGCTCGCCGGTCAGGGTCCGCGTGCGATCCGTCCGAGGCCCCCGCGCCGGCTGGCCTGGGCTCGCCCCGAAGCTCCACCCGAGGAAGTCCAGGCCCTGCACGTACTCCATCGTGAAGAACCAGCGCCCCTGTTCCGAGAGCAGTTCGTAGAGCGACACCAGGTTGGGATGGGAGATGTCGGCGAGTGCCCGGAACTCTCGCTTCAGCCGGTAGAGGGCCTCTTCATCGGCGCGCCGCAGGGTCTTGAGGGCGACCGTCGCTGCGCGCCGGCGGTCGAAGACCTTGTAGACCACGCCGAAGCCGCCCGAGCCGAGGCGTTGCTCGAGAGCGAACCGCTCCGTCCCGTGGAACTCTTCCCCACCGACTGCCGACACTTTGCCTGGCTGCGGCCGTGGATCGGGGCCGCGCGCTTCCTGTGGGAAAGATCCTATCAGTGCCGGTGCGCGTGGATGCGCCGGACGGGGCTCGGTGCCGAGGGATCGCGGAACGAGGGAGGCCACCGCAGGGCGAACGCCTTCTCGACCTCCGCGCTCGCGGCCATGCCGGCGGTGAGATCCTCGGCGTCGATGGTCAGCCAGAGGATCGCGATGCACATCTCGTCGGTCGTGTTCTCGCCCCAGCCGACCTCTCGCGGCGGATCGCTGGGGTTTTCGGGGTTGGCCGTCGAGTTGTCGTAGCGCGCGGCGAGATCGACGCGGCTGAAGACCGGCAGCGCAATCGGCGCAGCGAACGTGTACGTGCGCTGATAGTGGAAGTCCCAATCGGGCACGTCGACGAGACACTCCTGGCCGCCGCCGGGACGCGTGATCCAGATGCGCATCTGCCTCCCGAGCAGGTGCATGTGGGGTGTGACGGCCAGCAGGTGCACCGATGCGGGAACGAACGGGATGGCCGCGGTCACCGGGTGGTCGGCCGCGCCCGCCGGGATCCGGAAGGTCTCGTTCAGGATCGGAGCGGCGCGGAGGATCTTCCGCACGGGCCCCGGAGCGAGATGGAGGGCGAGCGCGGTGCGATCCGGCTCCCGCACGCCCGAGAGCGCGCTGTAGTGGATCTGCATCACGACCCGCGCGCCGGCGGGAAGCGAGAGCCCGATGTCCGCGGGAAGGCGGCGAGGCTCGTTGCCCGGAACCCAGGCCCCGAGCAGATCCGCGAAGGTGAAGCCCGGGCCGCCGAAGCAGCTGTAGCCCTGGCCCGGATCGTCGCGATCGAGCGGCTCCGAGGCGCCGGTCGCGTCGGTGTAGAGCACGACGTGGTGGACCATCCTCGCGGAGCCGGGCGCGATCTCGACCGCGGAAACGTATCGCGCGGCGCTGCCGCCCGCCGGGAGCACGAAGCAGCGGTAGTCGTCGCCCCGCGAGAAGTCCGGCGTGTAGGGCTCGGCCATCGTCAGGACCTGCCCCGGAGTGCCGAGCCTCCAGCCGTCGGGAAACTCCCGCGGCGGCGGCAGCTCCCGCGGGTCCCCTTCCGGCGCGCCGGAGACCGCCCACTGCGTGAGCGTGTCGATCTCCTCGGGCGCGAGCGTCGGGTCGTCCTCGTAGGAGGCGCATCCGGGCCCGGCGTGCCAGGGCGGCATCTTCCTGGTCGATGTCATGACGGCGATCTGCAGGGCGTGCGCCTGCGCCTCCGCGAAGGTCGTCAGCGGGAACGGCGCGATGCCCCCGGTGCGGTGGCAGGTCTGGCAGTTGTTCTGGAGGATCCGCGAAACCTCCCGACTGAAGGTCACGCCCTGCGGGGCGATCTCGGGTCGCGGCGGGACAATCCGGGGGCCGCCGACGCGCGGCGGGACGTGCCCCTGGGCGAGAAGGGCCGCCGCGGCGAGCACCGGCAGCACGGCCAGGGTCGGAAACAGCCCGCGGAACCGGGAGGCCATCGCCTCGAGTCTACGGCCGTTTCGGGGCTCCCGCGCCCCCGTGACCGTGACAGAATCGCCCCCGTGACCATCGTGCTCGCCCTTCTGGGCCTGGTCGCGGCCGTGTGGGTCGTCGACAGGATCCTGCTCAACCTCGAAAAGCGCGGCCTGATCGACTATCGCCGGACCTACCCCGGCCGGATCAACTCGAGCCAGGTGGGGCCCGCGTTTCTCGGCGTGGGAGCGATCCTGGAGCCGGGCAAGAAGCACGTGATCGAGCAGCAGACCGCCGTCCGCACCGAGCGCGAGAACTCGGGCGACGACCCGCCGCCGAAGCCGCGGCCGGGTTCGCTCGGCCTCTAGCGGGTCGAGCGGTCAGTATCCGCCGCGCGGCGGCGGCAACGGCGTCGGGGCGGCGGCGGGCGCGATCACGATCTTCGACATCGAGCGACGGGTCGAGGCCTTGATCTCTTCCCAACGCGGCAGCTGCTCGTCGGTCAGCGTCCGCAGCATGTCGGTCTCGAACTGGTCGAGCGTGATCTTGATCATCTGCGCGCGGCCTCGCTCGGAAGCGATCGGCACCGTCGAGAGCTGGTAGACGCGCGCGAGCGCGTTGTCGAGATGCGTGCGCACGCGCTCCTCCTGGTTGGGCAGGAGCGCGAGCTCGCGCGCGAGGATCGGATAGACCTCCCGCGCCTTGGCCTGGACGGGCTCGGGAAGGGGACGAATCGTCGCGGTCGGCGTGGGGGTCGGTGCGGCCGGATTCGATGGCCGCGAGGAGCAGGCCGCGGCCGCCGCGAGAATCAGGAGGATCCCTCCGAGCCGGCGCATGGCCCGAATCCTACGCGGTTCTCGGCTCTTGAATCGGGCTCCGCCCGGAGGGAGACTCGGTCCGACTCGCCGCAAACTGTCCTCGCCCTAGACATCACCGTCCGGAAGGAGGTCCATCATGCGTCGTCTCCCAACGAGCCTGATCGCCGCCGCCGCGTTCGCCGCCGCGACCACGGCCTTGCCGCAGAGCACGGAGCCGCTCCGGCCTCCCAATCTGACCAGCGAATTCGGCATCGCCGACTCTCAGATCACGTACATCGGCGCGAGCGAATTCCAGCCCTCCTCCAGCATCAACGTCCAAACGGGCTACTTCATCAACGGCGGCACCCGATGGCCCGCCGACGGCGTGGACGGCTCCGCCCTTCTGCTCGCATCCCTGAACGGGCGGATCCCGGAAGGGGCGATCATCACCGAGGTGTGTGTCTACGGGCAGGACAGCAGCGCTGTCGCGGGCGAAGACCTGATCGTCCACGTGGTGCGCAATCGCGTCGATGCGGCAACCGGTCTGAACCCGGCGGTGGCGGGCGTGACGACGATCTCCAGCACGTCGAATCCCGGCGATTTCGTGGAATGCAACGCAACCTCTCTCCGGGTGCAGTCCCAGTTCGACATCGGCAACGACGGAACCGTGGAGGTCGCCGACTACAACATGTACGTCGAGTTCGGCGCCGACCGCGACGTCTTCGGCGGCATCGTCCGAATTCGTGGAGTCAGCTTGCGCTGGCACCGTTCGGTCACGCCCGCGCCCGGAGTCGCCACCTTCGCGGACGTGCCGACCGGTCACCCGTACTTCCAGTTCGTCGAGGCTCTGGTCGCCTCCGGCGTCACCGCCGGTTGCGGCGGCGGCAACTACTGCGTGAATCAGCCGATCACGCGGGGGGAGATGGCGGTCTTCCTGGCGGCCGCGCTCGGGCTGCACTGGCCGGCGCTCTAGGACCGGCGGGGGCGTCCGGCGCCGAGCGCCTTGTTTCTGCCTCTGGCCGAGGGAAGAATCTGTTTCCCCGGCCCGCACGGCATCTGCCCGCCGTGCGTACGAGAAACGAGGTCGATCATGGCAAGCCTCCGGATCCGCCGGTCCGCTCCGCTCCTTCTCCTTCTGGGACTCATCACCGTGCCGGTCGCCGCGCAGACGTTCGAGCCTCCGCCGCTGGAGGACGCCGTCAACGCGCCCGAGGATTTCGGGAGCGACACGCAGAACCTGCTTGTCAGCTACACCGAACTCGTTCCCCCCCAGACGTCGGGAGGCATCACAACAGCGGCCAGCATCACAAACGGGTCGAAGTGGATCAGCTCGACGTCGTCCGCCAACGGGCCGCTGTCGGCGGCACTCAACGGTCGCATTCCCAACGGCTCGCGAATTACACAGATCTGCGTTTACGGTCGAGACGACGACGCTGCAGCAGATCGCGACGTCCGGGTTAGTCTCATTCGCAACCATGCCACGGTCACCGGCGCAGATCCCGGGTTTTTCTTGACAGGGCCGATCTCCTCGTCCGGGGCTCCAGGCAACTTCCGGCAGTGCTCGAATGTCGACATTCTCGTGGACAATCGGTACGACATTGACGGCGACGGAGCGATCGAGTTGATTGATTACAACGTGCTCGTCGAGCTTGGGAATACGCCGACCTCCGCTGGGATCGACCTAGCGGTCCGATTCGTGCGCATCGACTGGCACCGCCAGGTCTCGCCCGCCCCGGCGTCCGCGACGTTTTCGGATGTTCCTACGAGCCATCCTCAGTTCCAGTTCGTCGAGGCGCTCTTCGCCGCGGGTATCACGGCGGGATGCGGTGGGGGCAACTACTGTCCGGACGCGCCGCTGACACGGGGACAGATGGCCGTCTTCCTGTCCGTCGCCCTCGGCCTGCACTGGCCGGCGTTCTAGGAACCCGGCGGATACCGTCGGAGCCTAGGATTCGGGTCGTCCGATGGTAGAATTCCAAAGATTACATCGATGAAATTCACTCGTCGGTTTCTCCGTGAGAGCTTTTCCACCGCCGAGGCCGCGCGGCTGGCCGGGCTGACGCCCCGACAGCTCGACCACTGGGACCGGCAGGCCTTCCTGAAACCGTCGGTCGCCGCCGCCCGGGGCTATGGCTCGGCCCGGCGCTACTCCTTCGCCGACGTCGTCCGCCTGCGCGTCGCCGCGCGGCTGCGCTCCTCCGGCGTGGGGCTGGCGAAGATCCGCCGTTGCGCCGAGGCGCTGGCGCGCCTGTCCGGCGGGGGCGTCGCGGAGCTCTCGCGCGCCCGGCTCCTGGTCGTGGGATCGCGCGTGCTCTGGGCCCGTTCCGATCGGGAAGTCGTGGACCTGCTCAAGGAAGGGCAGCTGGTCCTCGTCTTTTCGCTCGACAGCGCCGTCGAAGACGCGGCCGGGGCCGTCGAGCGGCTCTCCCGGGAGTCCCGGGAAGAGGACCGACCGCAGCGCCGCGATCGGTCGGCCTGATTCCCCGTCGCGCGGACGAGGAGCACGACCCGGCTTGGAGCGAAGGCTCGAGAATCCCAGAGTCGCGGAGCTGGCCCGACTCGGGCGACAGAAGAACTTCTCCCTCGAACGCTTCGAGCAGGAGCTCACCTCCGCGTCGCGAAAATCCGACCGTTCCGAGATCCTTCGCCAGCTCCTCGAGGACTGGACAGGTCTCGCGCTCTCTCCGCTCGAGGCCGCCGACGCCTGGAAGGAGCTGACGGCGCTGCTTCCGGCGTTCCGAGAAAAAATGGGTTTGCCGTTGGGCCTCCCCACGCTCCTGCTGCATTACTTCCACGGTCGGCTGGGACGCATGAAAGACCCGCGCCTGATCGAGGGCAAGGAGCTCGAGGCCCTCCGGGTCTCGGCGATCACGGATCCCCTGACCGCGCTCTACAACCGGCGCTTCCTCCTCGAGCAACTCCAGCGCGAGATCGCCCGCGCCGAACGGACCGGCGCAGTCGTCGCCGCCGTCATGATCGATCTGAAGGGCTTCAAGGCGGTCAACGACCGCTTCGGCCACGCCGCCGGCGACCGCGTGCTCGCGCGCGCCGCCCGCGTGATCCGGGCCTCCCTGCGCGCCGTGGACGCCGGCTGCCGCTGGGGCGGCGATGAGTTCGTGCTCGTGTTGCCCCACACCGACTTCCTCTCCGCCTTCGCCGTCGCCGAGCGCATCCGCCGGCGCGTCTCCCTGCGGGTCCGTCCCGCACCCGAGGTTGCCGGCGTCGACATGCACTACGGGATTGCCTCCTATCCGACCGACGGCAAGACGGTCGATTTCCTCCTCCGCGTCGCCGACGTGCGGCTCTATCAGTGCCGAGAGCAGCTCAATTTCGAGGGCCCCGAGCGGCGGCATTCCCCGCGCTTCACGCCCGACGACATGACCGTTCGGGTGCACGGCGAAGGGAAAGCCTGGACGGCCCCGATCGTGGACGTCTCCTACGGCGGGATCGCGATCGAGGCTCCGAAGCCGGGCCGCTGGCCCGCCCGCTGGAGCGCGGAGATCGTCCGGAGGCACGACCCGCAGACGCACCCCGTCCGCCTCCGCGCCCGGCATTCGACCAGCAGCACCGGCGGAAACGTCCGCGTGGGGTGCTCCTACGCCTAGGCGGCGGCTGCCGGCCTGCCCCGCGCGCCGGCGGCGCGCATGAGCCCTCGTCCCTTCGCTCGGCACCGCGCCGCCGCGTCGTCGCTCTTCACGCTGCTGGTTCTGGGCACGATCGCCGCCGGCGCCGGAGATCCGCGCCGGCTCGCGCTGGCGGCCGCGGCGTCGCTTCTGTCGTTGTTCCTGTTCACCCGAGCGTCCACTCGCCAGGCCCTGGGAGTCTTCGCCTCGCCGCTCGCGATCGTG
>DATBIJ010000212.1:0-6959 GCA_036557025.1 Thermoanaerobaculia bacterium
CGACCTGGGTGCTGGAGACTGCCATCGATGGCAAACCGTTCGTCGTGATCTTCCCCGACGGCGCCGGTTTCAATCCTGGTTACCGCCTCGTGAAAGACCCGATCTATCCGGGCATCGCAGAGGACTTTCGGCGCACGCACCATGCGCTCGAGATGTTGAAACCCGACATCTGGCTTGCGCAGCACAACGAGTACTACGATCTCGAGGGGAAGCGTGAACGGGCGAAAACAGAGGGTGTGGCGGCGTGGATCGACCCGGAGGGCTATCGACGCTTCATCGCAGCGAAGAAGAGAGCGTTCGAGGCGCAGGTGGATCTCGAGCTGGGCGCGGCCACGCCGGCCGCGCCGGTCTCTCCGTCAGAGACGGCGGCGCCGGCAAATGCGCCGGCCACTGCGGGTGGAACGGTCACGCTGTCCAGTTTCGTTCGAGCCGAGACCGATCGGTACTTTGCACAGACGGCAAGCGAAGGCGCGTTCGGCGTGCTGCGTCACCGCCGGACACTGGCGGCGATCGACGCGCAGGACGTCGTCCGGATGAATCGCGACACGCTCTATTCGTCGGGCGTCTTTGATCTCGACGCCGCGCCGCTGACCGTCACGCTACCGGAAGTCGGACCCCGATTCATGTCGATGCAGGTGATTTCCCAGGATCACTACACCGTCGAGGTCGTCTATGCGCCGGGGCGTTTTACGTACGACAGGGAGAAGGTGGGAACTCGTTACGCGTACGTGATCGTCCGGACGCTGACCAACCCGGACGACTCACGGGATCTCGATGCCGCGCACGCACTACAGGACCGCATCGACACGCGACAGGAACGGGCGGGGAAGCTCGAAATACCGGAGTGGGACTCGGCATCGCTCGACCAGGTGCGCGAGGCCATCAGTGCCCTGTCGCCGTTTGGCGTGCCTCGCGCCAAGTTTGGGAAGAAGGGCGAGGTCGACCCGGTGGCGCACCTGATTGGCACCGCGATCGGCTGGGGCGGCAACCCAGACACGGCCGCGATGTACGTCAGCGGCTATCCGAAGAGGAACGACGGCAAAACGCCCTACACGCTCACGCTCCGGGAGGTTCCCGTCGACGGCTTCTGGTCGATCAGCGTCTACAACGACAAGGGCTTCTTCGAGAAGAACCCGCAGAACATGTATTCCCTCAACAGCCTCACGGCGAAGCCCAGTCCCGACGGGTCATTCACGGTCCGCTTCGGCGGATGCGACGCGAGTTCGGGGAACTGCCTGCCGATCATCCCGGGTTGGAACTACACGGTACGCCTCTATCGCCCGCGGCAGACGCTCCTCGATGGAACATGGAAGCTTCCCGAAGCACAGCCCGTGTCGGCGCGGTGAACCGGCGCGGAGAACCGCGCGCACCGAGGAGAGGCTGGGATCCGAACCCGGTGATTGCGATAGTGATTGAGCTGACGTCACACATCGCGGATGAGTTGGCTGGGAGGCAGGGACTCGAACCCCGATTCACTGGTCCAGAGCCAGTTGTCCTACCATTGAACGACCTCCCAGTCGTCCGGGGAGGGCGCATTATAACCATCGCTCGCGCTCGTTTGGGGTCTGCGCCCGCCGGTTCCACGGACCCCCGACTCCGCTGATATCGCCGGCGGGCGGCGAGCGGGAACTATCGGAATAGGATTCGATCCTTGGCTAGCGCCCTCGCCTCCCGTCGCTGCGTCCCCTGCCGAAAAGGCACGCCGGCGCTCTCGGAGACCGATTCGAAGCGGCTCGCCGCGGAGGTCCCGGCCTGGGCGCTCCGTGACGGCAAGAAGATCGAGCGGCACTTCGAGTTCGAGGACTTCGCGGCCGCGATGCGATTCGTCAACCGGGTCGCGGAGGTCGCCGAGAAAGAGCAGCACCACCCCGACATCGCGATCCACTGGAACAAGGTGGAGCTGACGCTCTGGACGCATTCGATCGGCGGCCTGCACGAGAACGACTTCGTCGTCGCCGCGAAGATCGACGAGCTGCTCGAGGAGCCGACGGCCGGTGCGCCGAATCTGGCCGGCTAGGACTTCTTGCCGGGCAGGACGATCAACACGAGGCCGATCACCGCGCCGCCCAGCGCGACCCAGCGCCCGATCTCCCAGGCGTCTTTCTTCGAGCGCTCCTCGCTCGAGAAGGTCGTCTTCAGGGCGCCCTCGACGGTGTCGTAGCCGCCTCGCTGGCTCGACGCGAGGACGAAGAGGCCGAGGCCCAGAACCAGCAGCGCGATTCCGATCCTTCGCATCGGTGCTCCCGTCTAGTACTTCGCCATCGAGGGGTCGATGGCGTCCGCCCATCCGTTGATCCCGCCGACCAGGTTGCGCACGCGGGGGTAGCCGCGCCCGCGCAGGAACGCGACCGCCTGCCCGCTGCGGCCGCCGGTACGACAGTAGACGACGAGATCGTCCTCGCGCGCGAGCCTCTCGAGGCTCGAGGGGAGGCTGGCGAGCGGGATCTTGACGGAATCGGGGAGATCCGAGATCTGCCACTCGAACGGCTCGCGCACGTCGACGAGGACGATCGGCTCTCCTCGTTCGCGCGCGTCTCGGAGCTCTTGGACGGTGATTTCCGCGCCTCCCGGCCCGACCGGCATCGGTTGCACGATATCACCGCGTCTCGCCGGACCTGTCGCCGCAGCCGGCGCGCAGGCGTCTCCCGTCGCGACGACATCGGTGATCGTCGGCTTCTCGCCGCAGACCGCGCAGCCCGGGTCGCGGCGCAGGCCGATCTCCCGAAACCGCATCGAGAGCGCGTCCACCATCAGCAGGCGGCCGACGAGCGTCTCGCCGGCGGACAGCAGGATCTTGATCGACTCGGTCGCCTGGATCAGTCCGAGCAGACCCGGCAGGACTCCCAGGACGCCGCCCTCCGCGCAGTCCGGCACCGCGCCCGCGGGAGGAGGCGCCGGATGCAGGCAGCGATAGCAGGGTCCCCGCCCGGCCCAGAAGACCGAGGCCTGGCCCTCGAATCGCAGGACCGAGGCGTGGACGTTGGGCCGCTTCTCCAAGACGCAGGCGTCGTTGACCAGGTAGCGCGTGGGGAAGTTGTCGGTGCCGTCGGCGACGACGTCGTAGGCGCGGACGAGAGCGCGCGCGTTGGAGGCGTCGAGGCGCTCGTCGTGCGCGAGGACCGTCACGTGGGGGTTGATCGCGCGCAGCCGCTCCCCCGCGGCCTCGAGCTTCGGCCTCCCGGCGTCCGCGGTCTCGTAGAGGAGCTGGCGGGGCAGGTTCGACAGCTCCACCGCGTCGAAGTCCACGAGCCCGATCGTGCCCACACCCGCCGCCGCCAGGTACATCGCCGCCGGCGACCCCAGCCCGCCCGCCCCGACGACGAGAACCCGGCCGGCCTTCAGCCGGGCCTGCCCTTCCGGACCGACCTGGGGCAGCACGAGCTGGCGCGCGTAGCGCGATCGCTCCTCGGGCGAGAGCCCGGCGAGCCCCGTCGACGTCGGAAACGGCGTGCCCACGGAATGAAGCGTACTGCATCGTGTTTTGTGACTCGCATGACGATGCGGCGCCTCGCCCTCGCCGGCTTTCTCGCGGCGACCATGGCGTCCACGGCCTCCGCCGCCGCTCTCGAGGAGCTTCGGGCGACGCTCCAGACGCTGCGGGCCGCCGGGCCGCTGACGGCCCGGCTCACCATGGAGACCTCCGGCCAGTTCCAGGACCAGGGCGAGGAGCGAACGCGCGCCGGCTCCGCCTCGGTCGTGGCCGAGGACCGCGGCCCGGGAAAGGCCATCGCGCTGGTCTACGAGGATCGCGTGCTGACCGAGGCCGCCCGGCAGCCCGCCGGTCGGCGCGACGCGCGCGGTCCGATCGACGCGCTGCGCGGCCTGGACGCCTTCGAGGCGCTGGGCCTGATGCGCCCCGCCGACGAGTGGCTCACGGACCTCGAGGGCGCCCGCCTGATCGCGGAGCGCGCCGAGACGCGGGCCGGCGCGAGCGTGCGGGCGCTGGATCTCGCGCTGAAGGCGCCACGCGGCATGGATCAGGAGAAGGGCCTCAAGGTCGAGCGCACCGCGACGGTCTGGATCGCAGACTCCGGACACCCCGTCGGCGCGCGCGTGAAGACGCACACCGAGTTCAAGCGCTTCATCTTCAAGGTGACCTTCGACGTCACCGAGACGACGGACTACGGCCTCGTCGCCGGGCGGCTGCTGGCCCGCCGCCAGGACTCTCAGAACCGCTGGAAGGCCTGGATCGTCGCCGAGGGCTCGAACTCCTCCGTCACCACGGTCGAACCGCTCGAATAGGGGTCGACCCTGCAATCAGTACATTTCGACGTAATGTCAGGATTGCAGGGTCGACCCCTCTGATAGATTCCCCGCCCCGGAGGAACCCGCCAAGTGCTTCCCGAGTTCAAGAACGAGCCCTTCACCGACTTCTCCGTCCCGGCCAACCGCGAGGCCTTTCAGAAGGCCCTCGACAAGGTCGAAAAGAGCCTGCCGCTGGAGGGCAAGATCCGGATCGGCGGCAAGACCGTTTCCGGATCGAAGAGCTTCGAGTCGCTCAACCCGGCCGACAAGAAACAGGTGATCGGCCGCTTCGTCGAAGGCACGATCGAGGACGCCGACGCGGCCGTCGACGCCGCGGCGAAGGCGTTCGAGACCTGGAGCCGCACGCCCGCCTCGGAGCGCGTCGCCCTGCTCGTGAAGATCGCGAAGATCCTGCGCGATCGCAAGCACGAGTACTCCGCGATGATGGTGCTCGAGGAGTCGAAGCCCTGGGGTGAGGCGGACGGCGACACCGCCGAGGCGATCGACTTCTGCGAGTTCTACGCGCGGGAGATGGAGCGGCTCTCCTCCCCCGACCCGCTGACGCCGACGCCCGGCGAGAAGAACCACTTGGAGTACATCCCCATGGGCGTGTGCGCCGTGATCCCACCCTGGAACTTCCCGCTCGCGATCCTGGCGGGCATGACGACCGCGGCGCTGGTCACCGGCAACACAGTCGTGCTGAAGCCGTCTTCCGATGCCGCCGGCATCGCCTGGATGTTCCAGCTCGCGGCCGAGGAGGCCGGCGTGCCGCCCGGCGTCCTGAACTTCGTGACCGGCGGCGGCGCGACCGTCGGCAACCGCCTCGTCGAAAACCCGAAGACGCGTCTCGTGGCCTTCACCGGGTCGCGCGAGGTCGGCGTCGGCATCTCGGAGAAGGCCGGCAAGGTCCCGAAGGGTCAGATCTGGATCAAGCGCGCGATCCTGGAGATGGGGGGCAAGGACTTCATCCTGGTCGACGAGACCGCGGACCTCGAGGAGGCCGCGACGGGCGCCGTCGCCGCGGCCTTCGGCTTCCAGGGGCAGAAGTGTTCCGCCTGCTCGCGGCTGATCGTGCACGAGAAGGTGCACGACGCGCTGCTCGAGAAGGTGCTGGAGAAGACCAAGGCGCTCGTCGTCGGCGATCCCCGCAAGCCCGAGACGCAGGTCGGCGCCGTGATCAACGAGCGCGCCCAGAAGAAGATCCTCGAATACGTCGACATCGGGAAGAAGGAGGGCAAGCTCGTGGCGGGCGGCGGGCCGGGCCCGGCGGCGGGATTCTTCGTCCAGCCGACGGTCGTCGACGGGATCGACCCCACCGATCGCCTCGCCCGCGAAGAGATCTTCGGACCGGTGCTGGCCGTGCTGACGGTGAAGGACTTCGACGAGGGCATCAAGGTCGCCAACGACAGCGAGTACGGCCTGACCGGCTCGCTCTACTCGAAGGACCGCGCGCGGCTGGAGCGCGGGAAGCGTGAGCTCTTCGTCGGCAACCTCTACTTGAATCGCAAGTGCACGGGCGCGCTGGTCGGCGTCCACCCCTTCGGCGGGTTCAACATGTCGGGCACGGACTCGAAGGCGGGCGGCCGCGACTACCTGAACCTGTTCCTGCAGGCCAAGTCCATCTCCGAGAAGGTGAGTTGACCGAGCCGAAGATTCCCCCGGCGGCGTCGCGTCGTTTCGAGGCCGTCGGGTTCTCCGAGATCGTCCGCATCCGAAACCGGGTGTTGGAGCTGACCGCCGCGGGGCGGAAGCTCTGGCGCTTCGAGGGCGGCGAGCCCTACATGGCGACACCCGAGCCGATCAAAGACGCCATGGCACGGGCGCTCGCGAGAAACGAGACGCGCTACGCCCCCTCGTCGGGGATCCCCGCGCTGCGGCAGGCCGTCGTCGAGAAGGTGCGGCGCAAGAACGGGATCCCCGCGGACCCCGAGGCCGCGCTGATCGTCGCGGGAGGGATGCACGGCCTCTTCGCCGCGTTCTCGACGCTCCTGGATCCCGGCGACGAGGTCCTGCTGCTCTCCCCGTACTGGACGCCGATCGTCGACTCGATCGCCTACAACGGCGCGCGGGCCGTGCTGGTGCCGGCGCGGGAGGCGCGTGAGCGGGGAGTCTTCGCCGCGCTCTCCCGCGCCCGGACCCCGCGCACGAAGGCCGTCTACTGGAACTCGCCGGCGAACCCGACCGGAGCGGTGTTCGCGCGGCGCGAGATCGAGGAGCTCGCCGCGTTCGTGCGCGAGCACAACCTCGCGCTGATCTCCGACGAGGCCTACGAGGATCTGATCTACGACGGCACGCCGCATCTCTCCCCCGCCTCGCTGCCCGGCATGTGGGAGCGGACGATCTCGGTCTTCACCGCGTCGAAGACCTACGCGATGACGGGCTGGCGGCTGGGCTACGTCGTCGCCCCCGAGCGCTGGCGCGCCGCCCTGCAGACCGTCGTGCTCTACACGGTCAACGGCGTCTCGACGCCCGGACAGTGGGCGGCGCTCGAGGCACTCTCCCTTCCGGACGCGTTCTTCGACGAGGCGCGCGCGGGCTATCGGCGGCGCCGCGACACGCTGGTCGCCGGGCTGCAGGCGGCGGGATTCGCGCTCGAGCCGCCCGCGGGAGCGCTCTACGCCTTTCCGAAGCTGCCGGAGCACCTCGGGTCCGACTCGAAGGCCGCCGCGCGGATCCTGCTCGATTCCGCCGGAATCGCGACGGTGCCGGGCGTC
>DATBIJ010000213.1:0-3698 GCA_036557025.1 Thermoanaerobaculia bacterium
CGTGACGGCGAAGGGGAGCCAGAGCAGGTCGTCGGAGAACCGGGTCCGGATTCCCTTCCCCGACGGCGGATGCCACCAGTGCTGGACGTCTCCTTCCGGGAACTGGCGGGCCGCCGATCGCAGGAGATGCTCTCGCACCTCGCCGCGAAGGGCGACCGTCAGCGCCATGACGTCCTGGAGCTGGTCCCGGAAGCCGAAGGCGCCGCCCGACTGGTAGAAGGCCGACCTTGCCCAGACGCGGCAGGCCAGGGTCTGGTAGAGAAGCCAGCGGTTGAGCATGATCTCCATGGATCGGTCGGGCGTGCGGACCTGCAGTGCGCCGAGAACGTCGTCCCATTGCCGGCGCACCTCTCCGAGGTGCGACTCCAGATCCGCGGCGCGATAGCGCGCGAGCAGCGCGCGCGCCTCGTCGCGGCTCGCGGCCTGGCCGAGCAGGAACACGACCTCGACGCCCGCCCCCGCGGCAAGGGTGATCGGCTGCTGGAGCGCCGCGCAGGGGTCGATTCCGGCGCCCACCTTGCCCGACAGCTCCCGTCCGCGCGCCAGCGCCGCGGGCCGGTCGAGGTCGCCGTTGCGCCCCAGGAACTCCGTGCGGTCGGCCGTCCAGGCCGTTTGTCTGCCGGTCAGATCCGCGAAGGCGACGACTCCTCGGAACTCCTCGTTCCAGGGGTTCCTGGCGAAGAGGGCGCGGGTTTCCGAATCCAGCTCGGAGACGATGTACGGGGCCGAGGCTTCCCGCGAGACGCCCAGCGTCCACTCCACGTAGGCGGTCACCGAGAGCCGCCGCGGGCGGGAGGAGCGGTTCTCGATCTTGAGACGGGAGATCTTGACCGGGTCTTCGAGAGGCACGAACTGCAGCAGGTCCAGGGCGATTCCATGGCTCTCGTGCTCGAAACGGCTGTAGCCCTGCCCGTGGCGCGCCACGTAGGGCCATTCTTCGCGCACGGGAAGGGCGGTGGGCCCCCAGATCTCGCCGGTCTCCTCGTCGCGCACGAACAGTGCCTCGCCCGGCGGGTCGCAAACCGGATCGTTCGACCAGGGTGTCAGCTTGTTCTCGCGGCTGTTGCCCGACCAGGTGTAGCCCGACCCGGAATCGGAGACGAGGAATCCGAACCGGGGGTTGGCGATGACGTTGATCCACGGAGCCGGGGTCCACTGCCCCTGCCCCAGGACGGTGACGTACTCCCGGCCTCCCTCCGCGAAGCCCCCGAGGCCGTTGAAGAAGTCGAGCTTGGGCCGCGGGGGCGGGACCTCCATCTCCGGCTGACGGGGCGGATCGGCTTTGGCGGGGACGGCCGGAGTCGGCTGGGCTCGGAGCAGGCGCTCGGCCTGCTCCGCGAGACTCCCGTGGCGGGAGAGAAGGACGGCGCGGGCGGCGGCTCGGAGGAGGTCCCGGTCCGAGTCGGACAGGTTGTCGCCTTTGAGCAGGAAGATGCCGCCCTCTCCTTCGTGCACGTCGGCCGGCGCGGCGACCTGGCTCATTCGGATGAGCGTCTCGATCGAGTCTTGAAGCTCCTGGCTGTAGGAGGGACCCCGCTCGTTCAGGATGACCAGGTCCACGGCCAGGCCCTTCATCCGCCAGTAGCGGTGCGCGCGCAGAAGCTGGCGGACGATGTCGGTGTCTTCCGGGTGGTCGATGCGCACCAGCACGATCGGGAGCTCCCCCGAGATCCCGAACCGCCAGAGCCCGGAAGGGCCCTGCGTGTTGCGCTGGAGGATCTCGGGGGAGGCGCGCAGGGTCGCGTCGGAGTAGAGGATGCGCGTGCCCAGCCTCTGAAACAGGTGCGCCTCGTCGGGGGAGATCCCAAGGTGGCGCAGCTGAACCTGGGCCTGTGTCCAGGCGAGATTCGCCGTCCGCTCGAAGGCCGCCGGTTCGCGGTACTTGTCCACGGCCGCGAGCGCCGCCTCCCGTGACCGCGCGACGAGTGTCGTGAACGCGACCCGCGCCGTCCCTCCCGGCGGGATCGAAATCCGGCGCCGCAGGCTGAAGATCGGGTCCAGGACCGGCCCGGCCGTGTTGGAGAGCGGCCCGCCGTCGATGACGGAGGCGGGATGGCGGATCGACCGGCCGCGCGACAGGAAACGGGCGCGGTCCGTCTCGTACTGGATCGTCCCGGGACGTTCCCCCTCCGCGCTCATGATGTGCGCCGCCCAGACCGTCTCCTCGTTTTCCTCGCGCGGCCGCCGCGTCGCGAGCAGCACGTCGGCGCCCGGAACGTGCTCGGTCTTCACGAACAGCTTCGAGAACGCCGGATGTGCGGCGTCCGCCGCCGGCTTCGCGAGCACGATCTCCGCGTAGGAGGTGACCTCGATCTCCCGCGGCCTCAGCCCGTGGTTGCTGATCGAGACTTGCCGCACCTCGGCATCGTCCTCGGCCGAGACCACGACGTTCTGGCTCGTCGCGATCGATCCGTCGCGGCGATGGATCTCGACGTGGTCCTCCGCGTACGCGACGTCGTAGCGGTCCGCTTCGACCCCCGCGGGCTGGTACGCCGCCGACCAGACCGCGCCGCTCTCGGTGTCCCGCAGGTAGATGTAGCTGCCCCAGCAGTCCCGGGTCGCGTCCTCGCGCCACCGCGTCACGGCGAGGTCCCGCCAGCGGCTGTAGCCCGAGCCCGCCGCCGTGATCATCACGGAGTAGCGCCCGTTGGAGAGGACGTGGGTGCGGGGGGTCAGATCGTGAGGCGACTCGAAGCGCCGCAGCACGGAGGGAACGGAGTCCTGCACGGCATGCCGTGTCCGGAGCTCCTCGGCGCGCGGGCGGGCCACCGACACGCCGCGCGGCGTGCGCTCCTGCAGGAGCAGCTCCGTCGCTCGAACTGCGGGATGAGAATGAAACCGACTCCGCATGACCCCGGCCTCCAGGACGTTCGCCAGCGCGACGAGCGTCATGCCCTGGTGGTGGGCCATGGAGGCGGAGACGAGCAGGAACGTCTTTCCTTCGGGCAGCCGCTCGGCGGTGTAGTCCAGCGCCTCGAAGAACCCGTAGCGACCCTCGGCTCCGAGCCGGGAGAGGCGCTCGAAGTTGCGCACCGCCGAGGCCGGATCGACCATCGCCGCCAACGCCGTTGCGTAGGGAGCGACGACGACATCCTCCGAGAGCCCTCGCTTCAGGCCCAGCCCCGGCAGGCCGAATGTGGAGTACTGATAGGTCAGATCGATGTCCCGGGCGCTGTAGGCGGACTCGGAGACTCCCCAAGGGATGCCGTGCTCCCGGCCGTGCTGGATCTGCCGCGCGACCACGAAATGGGCCGTCTGGTCGAGGAGGCTGCCCGAGGGCTCGCGCATCACGAGCTTGGGCATCAGGTACTCGAACATCGATCCGGACCAGGAGACGAGGGCCGAGCCGGTCCCGACGGGGGTGAGGGACCGGCCGAGCTGGAACCAGTGCGTGGCCGGGACCTGGCCCAGGGCGATCGCGATGAAGCTGGCCAGGCGCGCTTCCGAGGCGAGAAGGTCGTAGTAGCCGGAGTCGAGACGCCCGTCCGACAGCTGGTAGCCGATCGAGAAGAGCTTCCGCCGATCGTCGAAGAGGAAGCGGAAGTCCATCTCCTGGACCATCTGCTCCGCCGCGCGCGCGATCCTCGTCAGCCGGCGCGTCAGGTCGGCGCCCGGCTCTCGCGATCGGCTCCGTTCCGAGCTCGCCGCCGGGCCCCCATCGCCGAGGCGTCCGTCCAGACCCGCGTCGAGCTCCGGCA
>DATBIJ010000214.1:0-6625 GCA_036557025.1 Thermoanaerobaculia bacterium
GCTCTCCGCAGCCGGGCGTTCCCGGCCGCGGCACGGCTCGCCGGAGGAGCTCCTCCGGCAGCGGATCCGTTCTTCGTGAGGTCTAGAGAGAGAGCGGGACGTGATCGGGCGGGCGGCTCTCCCCCGGGCGACGGGCGGGAACGGAGGGAGCGAGACCGGATTCGACGATCGTCGGGATCTGTGTCAGGCGCGGCGGCGCGAGGGCCGCGATGGTTGCGCAGGACCCGCAGGTGCCTTTGCACGGAGCGCTCGGCGAATCCGACGGCGCGGAATCCGCATCCGAAGCGGCCTCGGGCGCCGCCTCCGCCGCGTGGCAGCCGGAGGACGAGGACGCTGGGACCGCCGGGGCCGCGGCGGCTTCCGCCGTCGGCGGGCAGTGGCAGGGACTCATGGCAGCCGCCGGCGCCGCCGCGAGCAGCAACGCGGCGATCGCCGCCAATGCCGGGCGCCTTCGGGAGATACCCATGACCCCCATAGGGTACACCCCCGAAAAGAGAAAGGGGCGCTCGCGCGCCCCTTCGTGCGTCCGAAGAAGGTGACGCAAGGTCACATCTTCTTCATCTCGCCCACGTGGATCCAGCTGGCCCAGGCCTTGCCGTCCTTGTCCTTGTCGGCCTTGAAGTGGATCATCTCCCCGGCCTTGACCTCTCCCCCCTCGACCTTCGTCGCGTCGTTCCAGTAGAGCGTCCACTCCTTGCCGTCGGCGCTCTTCACGACCATGGACTTCGAGGCGTTGTCGACCGACACGATCGTCGCGGACTTGCTGTCCTTCATCCCGCCGCCGGCGTACGCGGCGACGGAAAGGCAAAGCAGGGCCACCACCGACAGAGCCACAATCCTCTTCATAGACATCTCCTCCTTTGCGGGCGCCCGAGGGCGGACCGCCCTTGGACATCGCTACGAAACCTCGAGAGCTTCGGATCCATTTCGTGCCTTACGTCGTCGATCGATGCAAGCAGCACGCCACGGCGGGCGCCGGGGGCCCCCTGGTCGAGGCTACTCGGCCCGCAGCGCGCGGGTCATCAGGCGCTCGACCGTTGCGCGCGGCTCCGCCATCTCGTAGAGCACGGAGACGACGGCCTCGGCGATCGGAGCCTCGACTCCGGCCCGCGCGGCCATGGTCGGAACGGCGAGGCAGGTGCGCGCGCCCTCGGCGACTTCCGGCATCTCCACGAGGACGTCGGAGAGGCGGCGGCCCTTGCCGATCTCCTCGCCGACGCGGCGGTTGCGCGATTGCTGCCCGGTGCACGTCAGCATCAAGTCCCCGACGCCGGCGAGCCCGTGGATCGTGCGCTCCTTGCCGCCCTGCGAGCGGACCACGCGCGCGATCTCGGCGAGACCCCGCGTCACGAGCGCCGCGAGCGTGTTGTGTCCGTAGCCCAGCCCCGTGACGATCCCCGCGGCGATCGCGATGACGTTCTTCAGCGCACCGGCGAGCTCCACGCCGACGAGATCGTCGGAGCTGTAGAGGCGAAGCTGCGCGGTCGAGAACGATTCCTGGATCTCGACGGCGAGCCCCTCGCCGGAGTCCGCGATGACGGCCGCCGAGGGCTCACCGCGCGCCACGCCGTCGGCGAAGGTCGGACCCGAGAGCGCCGCGACCGGCGCCTCGGGAAAGGCCTGCCGGATCACCTCGGACATCCGCTTGAGCGTCTCCGGCTCGATCCCTTTCGCGGTCGAGACGAAGCGGCGGGCCCGCAGACCGCTCGGCGCGCCGTCCAGCACGGAGCGCAGCGACGCGCAGGGGACGGCGAGCAGCACCGTGTTCGAGAACTCGAAGGCCTGGTTCAGATCCGACGTCGCGCTCACGCCCTCCGGGATCTCGACGCCGGAGAGCCGCCGCGGGTGGCGCCGGGTTTCGCGGATCGCGCTCGTGACGCGCGCGTCCCTCCCCCACAGCAGGACCTCGTGGCCCGCGCGGTGGGCGTGGATCGCCAGGGCTGTCCCCCAGGAGCCCGCGCCGAGGATCGCGGTTCTCAACTGGACCCCAGCTTGCGTTCCTGGCCCTTGGAGAGCCTGGCGATGTTCTCGCGGTGCTTGACGATCACGAGAACGGCGATCGCCGCGCCGGCCGCCACGACCGCCACCGGTGATGCGAACACGATCCCGGCGAACAGCGGCATCGCCGCCATCCCCAGCATCGATCCGAGCGAGACGTAGCGGGTTGCCCCCACGACCAGGATCATGAGCCCGAAGCTCGCCAGCGCGGCCCAGGGGGAAAGCGCGAGAAAGGCCCCGAGCGCCGTCGCGACCCCTTTGCCGCCCCGGAATCCGTAGAAGACCGGAAAGACGTGACCGAGGACGGCCGCGACCGCGGCCGCCGCCATCGCCCGGACGTCGCCGTCCGTGAGCACCCGCGCGAGAAGGACCGCCGCGGTCCCCTTCCCGACGTCGAGGATCCCCACGGCGAGGCCCAGTGCCTTCCCGTGCGCGCGCAGGACGTTCGTCGCGCCGGCGTTGCCGGAGCCCTCGTCCCGGATGTCCTTGCCCGTCGCCGTGCGGACGAGCAGGACCGCGAAGGAGAGCGAGCCGATCAGATAGGCCGCCACGACGGCGGCGATGCCCGCGGCGTTCATGCGGCGGCGCCGCCCAGGGGCCATCGGCCGCGGGCCGTGTGGACCGCGCCGGTCGGGTGGAGCTTGCTCTCGAACAGCACGAGTTCGCGGGCGGGGTACGGCGGGAAGCTCCACGCCGCGACCGCGGTGCGGAAGTCTTCCACGTCCCGATCCGGCCAGCAATCCCGCAGGCGGGCGAGCGTGACGTGGGCATGGAACTCCCGGCGCTCGACCTCCAGGTCCACCCGACGGGCCGCCGCCGCGAGAGACCGCGCGAGCTCGCCGATGGCGGCGAGCGGCGCCCCCGCGGCGAACCCGATGCCCAGCACCCGCGCCCGGCCGCGCGGGGGGAACACCGTCGCATGATCCGCGCGCAGCTCCGCGGGAGGGCATGCCGCCGCGAGGCCCGCGCCCTCGGCGGCCAGCGCATCCGCCGCGGAGGGCTCGATCTCGCCGAGGAACAGCAGCGTCAGGTGCCAGCTTTCGGGTCGCGTCCAGGAGGCCTGCGGCGAGCGCCCGCGAAGATCCGCCACCAGCCTGCGCGCGCTCTCGACCCACGCCGCCGGCGAGGGCACGGCGAAGAATGCCCGAATCCGCCCGCCCGTGATCAGGCCGGCTCCGCGGCGAGGAGGTGCCGCCGCAGGAGCTCGAGCGCGTGGCGCGAGGCGGTGCGGCGGATCAGGTCGCGGTCGCCCACGAACAGTCGCTTTTTCAGGAGCTCTTTGCCCTCCGGTCCCGCGATCGCGATGTGCACGGTCCCGACCGGCTTCGCCTCGGATCCGCCACCCGGCCCGGCGATCCCGGTGAGCGACAGCGCCACGTCCGCGCCGAAGCGGGCGAGCGCCCCGCGGGCCATCTCGCGCGCCGACTCCCCGGAGACGGCGCCGTGGCGCGCGAGCGTCTCGGGCGAGACGTCCAGGAGCGCCTGCTTCGCGGAGTCCGCGTAGGTCACCGCGCCCCCGAGGAAGTAGTCGCTCGAGCCCGCGACGTCGGTGACGAGCGCCGCGACCATGCCGCCCGTGCAGGACTCCGCCAGCGCGAGCCGCAGCGTTCGCCGCCGCAGAAGCTCGCCGACGGCCTGCGAGAGCGCCGCGGAATCCTCCCCGTAGACCCGGGTGCCGAGCGCCGCACGGAAGTCCGCCTCCATCGCCCGGAGGCGCCGATCGGCCGCCGCCGGATCCCCGCGCGTCACCAGGTGGAGCTCGACCTCGCCCGGCGAGGCGAGGATCGTGACGGGATTCTCCGGCCATCGCGCGTAGACGGGGGCCACGAGCTCCTCGACGGCGGACTCTCCCATTCCGGCGATGCGAAGGATCCTCCGGCGGGCGACCGCGCCCCCCGAACGCCGCGCGAGCTCGGGCAGCACGGTCGCCTCCATGATCTCCCGCATCTCCGAGGGCACCCCGGGAAGCACGACGACCTCGGTGTCGCCGCGCCGTCCCCAGAACCCCGGTGCCGTGCCGCGCGGGTTCTCCAGCACACGGGCTCCCGGCGGGAAGTCCGCCTGCTTCGCGTTGACCTCCGGCATCCGGATGCCGCGGCGCTCGAAGCGGGCGCGGATCTTCGCGAGGAACTCCGCGTTGCGCTCCAGCGAGACGCCGAGCCAACGGGCCAGCGCCTCGACCGTCCGATCGTCGGCGGTGGGACCCAGCCCGCCCGTCGTGACGATCAAGGCCGCCGACCGCGAGGCCGTCTCCAGCTCCCCGACGATGTCCGCGATCTCGTCGGAGACGATCGCCTTGCGGGCGACCACGATGCCGACCTCTTCGAGACGCGCGGTCAGCCAGAGCGAGTTCGTGTCCTGGCGCAGCGGCGAGAGCAGCTCCGAGCCGATCGCGACGATCGCCGCCCGGGACGCGCGCTCCGGCGGCGCCGCCGGGACCTCGGGGCCCGTCATCCGCGCTGCGGCGAGGGCTCGGGCCGCTCCTCCTGCTCGGACAAGGCCGCCCACTCCTCGACGAGCGCGTCGAGCTCGCCCTGTTTTGTCCGCTTCTCGTCGAGCAGGCGCGTCGACTCGACGGGCCCCGGCGGGGAGTCCTCCTCCCAGAGCCGCGCCTCGATCTTCTCGATCTGCTTCTCCAGCCCCGCGATCCGCTCCTCGAGCGTCTTGATCCGCCGCTTCCGCCGGGCGGACTCTTTCTCCTCGCCTCCGGACTTCCGGGGCGGACGTGCAGGCGGCGCCGCGGCGGGGGTCACAGGCTCCCGATCCGCGGGAGCCACTCCGGCAGTCGCCGGCGCCGCAGCCGACGCGGGCGGCTCGGGCCGGCTGCGGCGCTGCGCGCGAGCCTCGGCCGTCTCGGAGTAATTGCCGGAAAAGAAGGCGGCCCGCCCCCCGCGCAGATCCATGACCCGCGTCGCCAGCCGGTCGATGAAGGCCCGGTCGTGGGAGACGAAGACGATCGAGCCGGGAAACTCTTCCAGCGACTCCTCCAGCGCCTCGCGGGAGTCCAGGTCGAGATGGTTCGTGGGCTCGTCCAGCAGCAGCAGGTTGTGCCGCTGCCGCATCACGACCGCGAGCGTGAGGCGGCCCTTCTCCCCGCCGGAGAGATCGGCGATCTTCGCGAAGACCTCGTCCCCGCGAAACGCGAAGCGCGCCAGGTACGAGCGCATCTCCTCTTCGCTCGCCGCCGGTTGGAGGTCCCACACTGCGTCGATCGCCCGCTTCTTCGGGTCCAGGTCCGACAGCTCCTGATCGTAGTAGCCGATCGTGACGTCGTGGCCCGTCTCGGAGGATCCCGAGAGCGCCGGCAGCCGGCCCGCGAGCGACTTCAACAGCGTCGTCTTGCCGGTGCCGTTCTCGCCGAGGATCGCGAGACGCTCCCCGCGCAGCAGCTCCAGGCGCACGTTCGTGACGATCGGCCGATCCGGGGAGTAGCCGACGGTGAGGTCCCGCGCCCGAAGGAAGGTGCGGCCGCCGATCCGCGCGGCGTCGAAGCGGAAGCCGACGGAGGTGACGTCCTCCTGGGGCCGCTCGACGCGCTCGAGCCGCTCGAGCTTGGTCCGCCTCCCCTTGGCCTGGCGGGAGTTGACGCCGGCGATGTTTCGCCGGATGTATTCCTTCTCCTTGTCGATGAAGTCCTGCTGCTTCTCCCACACGCGCGTCGCCGAGAGGATGCGCTCCGCCTTCTGCCGCTTGTAGGCGCTGTAGCCGCCCGAGTACTCCGAGAGGCGTCCGTTCTCCAGGTCGATGATCGTGTCGGCCACGCGGTCCAGGAATCGCCGGTCGTGGGTGACGACGAGGTAGGCGCGGCGCGACCTCGCGAGGTATTCCTCGAGGAACTCGACGGCCTGGAAGTCGAGGTGGTTCGTCGGCTCGTCGAGCAGGAGGACGTCCGGGTCCGAGAGGATCGCGCGGGCCAGCATCGCGCGGTTCTTCTGCCCTCCCGAGAAGGAGGAGAGGGGCCGCGAGAAGTCGGCCTTGTCGAAGCCGAGCCCCGAGAGCGTCTTGTCGACCTCGGCGACCATGTCGTAGCCGCCCTCGTTCTCGAATCGGTGCGTCAGCGCGTCGTACTTGTCGTGGACCGCCGCGGAGGAGTCTCCTTCCGCCATGAGGTGCTCCAGCCGCCGCAGCTCCGCTTCGATCGCGTGGAGGTGCGCGAACGCGCCCGCGGCGTAGTCGTGCAGGCCCTCCTCGAGATTCTCGGGCGCCATCTGATCGACGGAGGACATCCGCAGCGCGTTGGCCCGCACGATCGATCCGCCGTCCGGCTCCTCGCGCCCCAGCGCGATGCGCAGCAGCGTCGTCTTGCCCGCGCCATTGCGGCCGACGAGCCCCACCTTGTGCCCGGGGTTGTGCTGCCAGGTGACCTCTCGGAGGACCTCCTTGGCGCCATAGGACTTGCGGACCCGGTCGAATCGATAGAGCACCGGGGGATTTTAAACGTCGCTGCCGCTCGCTCGGGATCTGCCTTCGGCACCGGCGATCGGCTTCGGCCGGATGCGCCCTCGCCGCTCGCCTGATCCCTCGACTCGCTCACGCGACCGCGGCGCGGGGCTCCACCCCTCTGGGTGACTCCCCGCGCCGCGAACAACTGGGCCCCGGCCGCCTAGAAGTCCTCAAGATCGCGTCT
>DATBIJ010000215.1:0-13944 GCA_036557025.1 Thermoanaerobaculia bacterium
TACTCGGGCACCGAGATCAAGCTAGATGACGTGGAGTACACCATTCTGCGCGAGGACGAAGTTCTCGCGGTCGTTGAGTGACGCGACGCGTCATCCTGAGGAGCGCGAAGCGCGACGAAGGATCTCGCACACGAAACAGAGCTAGCAAGGAGAAGAGAAAACCATGGCAAAGCGAATTACCTACAGCGAAGAGGCGCGGCAGGCGATCCTGCGCGGCGTCAACAAGCTCGCGGACGCCGTCAAGGTGACGCTGGGGCCCAAGGGCCGCAACGTCGTCATCGAGAAAAAGTTCGGTTCGCCCACGATCACCAAGGACGGCGTGACCGTCGCCAAGGAGATCGAGCTCCAGGATTCGCTGGAGAACATGGGCGCCCAGATGGTGCGCGAAGTCGCCTCGAAGACCTCCGACGTCGCCGGCGACGGCACCACGACGGCCACGGTCCTCGCCCAGGCGATCTACCGCGAGGGCATCAAGAACGTCACCGCCGGCTCCAACCCGATGGAGCTGAAGCGCGGCATCGACGCGGCCGTCAAGGCGGCCGTCGAGTCGCTCAACAAGATGTCGAAGCCCGTCGAGGGCAAGGACATCGCCCACGTCGGAACGATCTCGGCCAACAACGACTCGGAGATCGGCAAGATCATCGCCGAGGCGATGGACAAGGTCGGCAAGGACGGCGTGATCACGGTCGAGGAGGCCAAGGGTCTCGAGACGACCCTGGAAGTCGTCGAGGGCATGCAGTTCGACCGCGGCTACCTCTCTCCGTACTTCATCACGGACGCCGAGCGGATGGAGTGCGTCCTGGAAAACGCCAAGGTCCTCCTGTTCGAGAAGAAGATCTCCAACATGAAGGACCTGCTCCCGATCCTCGAGCAGATCGCCAAGCAGGGCAAGCCGCTGCTGATTGTCGCCGAGGACGTCGAGGGCGAGGCCCTGGCGACGCTCGTGGTCAACAAGCTGCGCGGCACGCTGCAGGTTTGCGGCGTGAAGGCGCCGGGCTTCGGCGACCGCCGCAAGGCCATGCTCGAGGACATCGCGATCCTGACGGGCGGAAAGCTGATCTCCGAGGATCTCGGGATCAAGCTCGAGAACGTCAAGTGGGAGGACCTCGGGGACGCGAAGAAGGCCGTCGTGGACAAGGACAACACCACCATCGTCGTCGACGACCGCTCCAAGGGTCGGCGGGAGACGATCGCGGGACGCGTCAAGCAGATCCGCACTCAGATCGACGAGACCACCTCGGATTACGACCGCGAGAAGCTCCAGGAGCGCCTCGCGAAGCTGGTCGGGGGAGTCGCCGTGATCAAGGTCGGCGCCGCGACCGAGACCGAGATGAAGGAGAAGAAGGCCCGCGTCGAGGACGCGATGCACGCGACCAAGGCGGCCGTCGAAGAGGGCATCGTTCCCGGCGGCGGCGTGGCCATGCTGCGCGCCATGGACGCGGTCGAGAAGGCCTCCAAGGAGCTCACGGGCGACCTGAAGATCGGCGCCAAGATCGTCCACCGCGCGCTCGAGGAGCCGACCCGTCAGATCGCGATCAACGCCGGCTTCGAGGGCTCCGTCATCATCAACGAGCTCAAGGCGAAGGGCGCCAACTTCGGGTTCAACGCGGCCGCGGAGAAGGTCGAGGACATGCTGAAGGCCGGCATCATCGACCCGACCAAGGTCACGAAGAACGCCCTGCAGAACGCCGCGTCCGTGGCCGGTCTCATGCTCACGACCGAGGCCCTCGTCTCCGAGATCAAGGAGAAGGAGAAGGCCCCGGCGCCGGGCGCCGGCGGCATGGGCGGCATGTACTGATCCCTTCCCGAATCGTGTGTTCCAGGCCCCGGCGTTCGCCGGGGCCTTTTTTTTCGCCCGCGAGATCCTGATACCGTCTCGGTGTTGAAGCCGCTCCTCTTCAGCATCCTTCCTCGCGCCCCGCATCCGACGCGGGACGGCCTCGCGATCCGCAACTCCCACCTGCTCGAGGCGTTGTCTTTGGAGTTCGACCTCCGCGTCTTCCTGCTGGAGCCGGGACACCTGCCCGCGGACGCCGGGCGCATGCCGCCGGGGATCGCGGCGGAGCGCTTCCCGCTCTCCCGCCGAACGCGCCAGGCGGCCGCGCTGGCAGCGACCCTGGTCTCGTCCCGGCCATATTCGGAGCGGCTCTATGCTTCGCGGCCCCTGCGGGAGAGGCTCGCCGCGGCGGTCGCGGCGTCGCGGCCCGCCTGGGTCGTCGCGCACTCCTACCATGTCGGCCCGGCGGCGGTTTCCTCCGGGGCGCCCGCGTGGGTGGACTTTCACAACCTCGATTCGGAGATCTGGGCTCGGGTGGCGGCGAACGCGGGATTCGCGGCGCGCGCCTTCGCCCGTCTGCAGGCTTCCCGTGTCGCGGCGCTGGAGCGGCGGCTCACGCGGGAGGCGGCGGGGTTCTCCGCCGTGTCCCGTCGCGACGCGGAGGCGCTCGAGGCGCTCTCGGGTCGGCGGGCCCTGCTCGTGCCCAACGGCGTCGACCTTCTCCGCTACGCCCCGCGCGAGGACCCGGGGGAGGCCGGCACGGTGTTCTTCGTCGGCGACCTCACCTGGCCGCCGAATGCCGATGCGGTGGCCTATTTCTCGCGCGAGATCTGGCCGCGCATCCGCGCGGGGAACCCGGGAGCGCGCGCGGAGATTCTGGGCCGGGGCGATCGTCCCGGGCTGGTTTCCGGCGAATCGATCACGCTGCTCGGGGAGGGAGGCGACACGCGGCCGCACTGGGAGCGAGCCGCGGTCGCGGTCGTCCCGCTGCGGTCGGGCGGGGGCAGCCGGCTCAAGATCCTCGAGGCGGCGGCGAGCGGCGTGCCCGTCGTCGCGACGACGATCGGCGCGGAGGGCATCGAGCTGGTCCCGGAGCGGGAGATCCTCCTGGCCGACGACCCGGAGGCCTTCGCGGACGCGGTCCTGCGCCTGCTGCGGGATGCCGATTTGCGTCGGAGCGTGGCGGCGGCCGCTCGCGCGAAAGTCGAGGCGCAGTACGGCTGGGAGCGGGTCGGCAGGGACTTCGCGCGTGCCCTCGCCGAGCGGGCGGGGCAGCGAGCGTGAGCGCGTGAGCGTATGAGCGCATGAGCGCATGAGCATCGTCCTTGCGCTCGCGGGGGTCGCGGCGGCCCTCGCGATCTGGTCGTATGCCGTCTACCCGCCGCTCATCCGCGCGCTGGCGGCCAGGCGGGCCCCCAGGAACGTCGCCACGCCGGTTCCCCCGCCCGCGATCGAAGTACTGGTCTCGGCGGCGGACGAGGAGCATGTGATCGGCGCCCGTATGACAAACCTCAAATCCCAACGCTACGACGGGACGATCTCCGTGGCCCTGGGATGCGACGGCTGCCGCGACCGCACCGCGGAAGCCGCCGCCGCGGCCCATCCCGGCGACGGGCTGCGCGTGCTCTCCTTCCCACAACGGCGCGGGAAAGCGGCGGTCTTGAACGATCTGGCCTCGAGCTCGCGGGCGGACCTGCTCGTGTTCACCGATGCGAACACGCGCTTCGCCGAGGACGCCGTCGCCCGGCTGGCGGCGCGCTTCGGTGATCCGGAAACGGGCGCCGTCTGCGGCCGGCTCCGGCTGGAGGATCGCGAGGGCCGCACGGGCGCCGAGCTCGAGTTCTGGGAGCGCGAGAGCGGGGTCAAGCAAGCCGAGGGCCGCCTGGGCGTGTGCCTGGGCGCCAACGGCGCGATCTATGCGATCCGGCGCGAGCTCTTCGAGCCCCTTCCGCCCGACACGACGTCGATGGACGATTTCCTGATCCCTGCCCGCATCGCCCGGCGCGGGCACCGCGTCGTCTTCGCACCCGACGCGCTGGCCTGGGAGGAGACGGCGCGGGACGCGCGCGCCGAGGCCGCGCGGCGCTTCCGCATCGGGATCGGCGCCGGACAGATCCTCCGGCGCGAGCCGTGGCTCTGGTCGCCGCGGCGCCCGATGCTGGCGCTCGCCTACGCGTCGCGCAAGGCCGCTCGCTGGCTCGCGCCGCTCGCCGCGCTCGCGGCGGCGGTGGCGGCTCTCTTCGTGCCGGCCGCCCGCCCGGCGGGCCTGATCGCGCTGGGAGTGGCGGCGCTCGTTCTGGCGCTGGCGCGGCTGGCGCCGCGCCGGGCCGGCGCGCCCGGTCGGCTCTATTATTTCGCCCTGATGAATCTGTCGCTCTCGGCGGGAATCGTCGCGGGCCTCTTCGGCGCGAGCCGGCCCGTCTGGCGGCCGACGGCGAGGCCGCGCTGACCGCCCGCGCCCACTCCTCGTTCCGCGCGGTGGCCGCGGTGGGGGATTTCGCCATCGCGGTCGCATCCCTCGCCGCCGCGTTCTGGATCCGCTCCTACATCGACCTGCCCGGCACGGAGGGCTTGCTGCCCGCCGCGCGTGCCCGGATTGGCGGGATCGACGTGCTCGCCGTGGGCGCCGCGCAGCTCTTCAGCTTCTGGCTCTTCGGGCTCTACGGCGCGCGCGAGCGCTTTCGGGATCCGCTGCTTCGGTTGCTGCTGCCGGCGCTCTTCGTGCAGCTGACGGCTCTGGCCACCTTCTACTTCCTCGCCTACGCGCAGCCCGACGCCTTCCCCCGATCGGTCCTGGTCGTCGCGATCGTGCTCAACGGGATCCTCTCCGCCCTCTGGCGGCTCGCCCTGGACCGCCTCTTCCCGCAGCCCCGACGGCGCGCGGTGATCATCGGCACGGGCCCCGCGGCGTTGCTGATCGCCGACACGATCCGCAGGCACCCCTGGACCGGCGTGGAGGTCGTCGGGCTCGTCGGCGAGGGGACGCCGGGACGGCCGGATCTGCCCGTGCTCGGGCCGCTCGACCGCATCGCCGACATCGCCGCCGCGGCGCGCGCGGACGAGGTCATCCTGACGCCGGAGGAGACCTCGTGGCGGGACCGGTTGGCCGAGAAGATCCCGGCCGACTGGTTCGCCGACCTGCTCGTGTGGCCCTCGCCGTTCGAGACCATGATCGGCCGACTGCGCTTCCGCATCGTCGGGGACCTGCCGCTGCTCGAGGCCCGCGTGCGCACGCTGGACGGCCCGAAGGCGGCGGTCAAGAGGGCCTTCGATGCGGTCGTGTCCGCGGTCCTTCTCGTGGGGACCGCGCCCCTGCTCGCCGTCGCCGCGCTCGCCGTGGCGGCGACCTCGCGCGGCGGCGTGTTTTACCGGCAACGGCGCGTCGGCAAGGACGGGCAGAGCTTCGATCTCTGGAAGCTGCGAACCATGCGCCGGGGCGCCGAGACCGACACGGGAGCCGTGCTCGCGAGCCCGTCGGATCCGCGGGTGACGGCGGCGGGACGCTTCCTGCGCGCGACGCGGATCGACGAGTTCCCGCAGCTCTGGAACGTCCTGCGCGGGGACATGAGCCTCGTCGGGCCGCGGCCCGAGCGTCCGGAGCTCGCCTCGCGCATCGCGGCGACGGTTCCGGGCTGGCGGCTTCGCCACGCCGTTCGCCCGGGCTTGACGGGGCTCGCGCAGGTCTCGGGGGAGTACGGCACCGAGCCGGAGATCAAGCTGCGCTATGACCTCGCGTACTTGAACAACTGGTCGCTCGGACTGGATCTCGCGATCCTCCTGAAGACGCTGCCGGTGATCCTGACGCGCCGTGGCATCTGAGAGCGAGGCTCCTCCCGTGACCGAGCCGCGCGTCGTGGTCGTAATGCCCGCGTACAACGCCGAGAAGACCCTCGAGCGTACCGTCGGCGACGTGCCGCGCGATTGCGTCCACGAGATCGTGCTCGTGGACGACGCCTCCAAGGACGGCACCGTGGAGCTGGCGCGCCGTCTCGGGCTCCACGTCGTCGTGCATCCCGTCAACCGCGGGTACGGCGGCAACCAGAAAACCTGCTACCGCACGGCGCTCGAGCGGGGAGCCGACATCGTCGTGATGGTGCACCCGGACCACCAATACGATCCGCGCGTGATCCCGGATCTGATCGGGCCCCTGCGCGCGGGAGGCTGCGACGCCGTCTTCGGCAGCCGCATGCTCGGGGGCCGGCCGATCCAGGACGGGGGAATGCCCAAGTGGAAGTACCTGGGCAACATCTTCCTGACCGCCGTCGAGAACGCGACGTTCCTGATCTACCTGACGGAGTACCACAGCGGCTTCCGTGCCTACTCGCGGCGCTACCTCGAGACAGTGGCCTACGAGGCGAACTCCGACGGCTTCGTGTTCGACACGGAGATCATCGCGCAGGCGATGGCGCACGGCCTTCGGATCCGCGAGATCCCGATCGAGACCCGGTACTTCCGGGAGGCCTCGCAGATCCCCTTCTGGCCCTCTGTGCGCTACGGCTTCGCGATCCTGAAGACGATGGTCCTTTACAAGCTGCACGCGTGGGGGATCCACTCGGCCAAGCTGTTCCGCTAGGACCCCTCCGGGTCTTGCCTCAGTGGGGCTTGGGCGGCGGCGCCGAGAGCGTTCGGGACTCGAGCAGGCCCTCCAGCCGCGCGATCTCGGCGTCGACCTGCGCGCGCGCCTCGCCGGAGATCGCCGCGAGCAGCGGAGGAGAGATCCAGCCGGCCCGCACGTATCCGACGCGCGCGGCCTCCGCGTCTCCGGCGGCCGCGTGCGTCCGCCCGATGTTGAGGTCGATCTCGGCGCGCTCGCCGCGGCGAAGGCCTTCGCGGTAGGAGGCCACCGCCTCCTCCAGCCGGCCCGCCACCAGGCGGGCCGAGCCGGCGACGATGCAGGGACGGGGATCGTCGGGCAGCCGAGACATCGCCGCGAGGGCGGCCTCCGCGGAGACCTCGAGGCCCTTCGTCGCGTCCTCCGGCGACAGCGGGGTCGTCAGCACGCGCATCAGGGAGGTCGACGCGCGGCGCAGGGAGCGCTCCGCGCGGTAGCGGCCCACCTCCGGCCAGACCGCCGCCGCGAGGATCAGGACGCCGGCGACCCAGGCTCCCTGTCGCCGCCTCACCGCAGGCGCCTCCACGCCCGGCCGGCGGCGAGCAGCAGCGGGATGGCCGTCACGGGCCGCTGGAGCGGGAACCACGTCAGTGCGGCCGTGGCCCCGGCCACGAGCAGCGCGAAGAGGATGGCCGCCTCCGGATCCGCGCGGCCCTCCGCAAAGGCGCGCCGGGCGGTTGCGGCGAGCAGGAGCAGAACCGCGGCGATCGCGCACGCCCCGGCGGGAATGCCGAGATCGGAGAAGGCCTGGAGGTACTCGCTGTGCGCCTCGCCGTACGAGCTGGTCAGAAGCGGGTTCACGAACCGGCGCCCGGCGCGGATCTCGGCGGCAAGCCGCGCGTCGACGAACTCCGCGGTGAAGTTGCCCGGTCCCACCCCGGCCAGCGGCCGCTGCCGGATCATCTCCAGGGCGGCGTTCCAGGGGCCGAGCCGATAGGTCGTCAAGCGGTCCCAGTCGCCGACCCGCACCGCGACGAGCGCATCGCTCGCCCGCGCGCGCAGCGGGGGATAGAGCGCGAAGGCGGCCGCGCCGAGCATGGCGAGCGACAGCAGCGGGATGAGCGCGCGCCGCCGCAGGAGGCACACGAGCAGCGCCAGGCATCCGGCGGCGAGCGCGGTGAATGCCGTCAGGTTCTGGTTGGCCGCCAGTCCCGCCCCGATCGCCGCGAGCGCGGCGACCGCGGAGAACCGCACGGCGGGTCGTGAGGTCGTGATGGCGGCGCCCAAGGCGATCAGCGCCGCCAGCGCCAGCGCGACGGCCAGCAGGCCGATCGCGCCCACGAACGCCGTCGTGTTCTCCCGGTGTCCGGCGGTCACGAGGCGGAACGGCTGGAAGCTGCCGCGAGCCTGGAGCAGCGAGACGACGCCGCTCGCCGCCGCGCATCCGACGAACAACGACGCGAGCGCGGCGCCGCGTTTCTCCAGCACGCGGGAGGCGCCCAGCGGCAGGAAGAGGGCGTAGAGCAGGAGCACCCGCAGGGTGTCGAAGGCCGGCCCGCGACGCGCGGAGAGTAGCGCCGAAACTGCGGCTCCCGCGATCGCCGCGGCCGCGAGGAAAATCACCGCCCGCCGGCCGCCAAGGGGCGAGAACCCGGAGTCCGTCGATCGCCCGGGGAAGAAGGCCGCGGCCGCCGCGATCGCGACCCCGGCGAGCGTGGCGAGGCGTTTGGGGGCGTCGAAGGACGCTTCGGCGCCGGTATCGACCGCGAACCAGCAGGCGAGCAGGAGCAGCGCGAGGATCGCGGCGGCGACGGACACGCCCGGGTCCGTCGGCCCGGCAGGGGGCGGTGCCGGCGCCATTCGCTCCTTCCGACGGGCCATTGTCCGGCATTACAGCACAGCGCGGCGCGCCGACTTCCACCGCACGGCGCGCAATTCGCATGACCCTCGCGGCGTTATGCTGGCCGGTCCATGAGCGAAGCGCCCGAGCCCTCGTCTTTGAGGTCGCCGCCCCGCCGGGTCTCGCTCCACCTCTGGATCGCGCGCCACGCGCTCGCTTTTTCCGCGGCCTTCGCCGCGATCGTGCTCGGGGCCGCGATCGTGGCGGCGTCGGTCACCTCGATCGTCGCGAAACGCTTCGAGGGCCGCCGCTGGAGCGTGCCTTCGCGCATCTACTCGGACATGACCGTCGTGCGCCCCGGCGACACCATGTCGTTGGAGACGCTGGCCGACCGGCTGGACCATCGGCTGTACCGGCGGCAGACGGATGCGCCGCAGCGCCCGGGGCGCTACCGGCTCGGCGAAGGGACGATCGAGGTCTACACGCGCGACTTCCGCTACCCCGGCCGTTTCTTCCACGGGGCGCTCGCGCGGGTCGAAATCGCCGGGGGCCGCGTCAAGACGATCTTCGGCGACTCGGGAGAGCCGCTGCCGGCGCTGGTGCTGGAGCCCGAGCGCATCGGGGCCGTCTTCGGCGAGGACTTCGAGGACCGCACGCCGATCTCGCTCGAGGAAGTGCCCGAGTCCCTGCGCGACGCCGTCCTCGTGACCGAGGATCGCGACTTCTACCGCCACCAGGGCGTGTCGGTCAAGAGAACCTTCGGCGCCTTGCTCGCGAACTTCTCGGGCGGCTCGGTCCAGCAGGGCGGCTCCACGCTGACGCAGCAGCTCGTGAAGAACCTCTACCTGACGCCGAAGAAGACGATCCGGCGCAAGCTCGTCGAGGCGGTGATGGCGGTGGTCCTGGACGCGCGATACCCGAAGGACGAGATCTTCGCCGCGTACTTGAACGAGATCTACCTGGGCCAGCGGGGCTCGATCGCCGTCACGGGAGTCGGTGAGGCGGCCCGCTTCTACTTCGGCAAGGACGTGTCGGACCTCGATCTCGCGGAGTCCGCGACGCTCGCCGGAATGATCAAGGCGCCCAACGCCTACTCACCGTTCAAGAACCCGGAGAAGACACGGGCGCGGCGTGATCTGGTCCTGCGCATGCTGGCGCAGGAGGAGAGGATCACGCCCGAGCAGCTCGCCGCGGCGCTCGCGGAGCCGCTCTCGCCGCGCACGACGCGGCGCGAGTACACGGCGGCGCCGCACTTCGTGGACTTCGTGAAGGCCCAGCTCGCCGAGGCCTACGGCGAGAAGCTGCGCTCCGAGGGGCTGCAGATCTTCACCACGCTCGACGTCGACCTCCAGCAGGCGGCCCAGCGCTCCGTCACCGACGGCCTCGCGGCCCTGGAGAAGAAGTACTCGCGGCTCGCGCGCGCTTCGGCGGAGGGCCCCCTCCAGGGCGCCCTGATCGCGGTCGAGCCGCAGACCGGCGCCGTGCGGGCGCTGGTCGGCGGGCGCGACTACGGGCTGTCCCAGTTCAATCGCGTCACGCAGGCCCGCCGCCAGCCGGGCTCGCTCTTCAAGCCCTTCGTCTACCTCGCGGCCTTCGCGCGCCGCGACCTGACTCCCCCCGTGACGCCCGCGACGATCCTCGAAGACACGCCGATCTCGATCTTCTGGGACGAGCGTCAGGAGCATCAGCAGTGGACCCCACGCAACTACGACGTCTCCTTCCGTGGCCCGATGTCGGCGCGCCGCGCGCTGGAGCTGTCGATCAACGTCCCGACGGTCCGCGTCTCGCTCGCCGCGGGCCTTCCCACCGTGATCGCCGCGGCGCGGGCCGCGGGGATCGGCTCCCGGCTGCGCCCCTATCCGGCGCTCGCGTTGGGCGCGTTCGAGATCTCGCCGATGGAGATCGCCTCGGCCTTCTCGGTCTTCGCCAACAGCGGCGTGCGGGTCGAGGCGAATTCCATCGTCGGCGTCATGACGGGAGAGGGCGAGGTCCTGACGCGCAAGGACGTCCCGCTCTCGCCCGCCCTGCCCGCCGACGCGGTGTTTCTCGCGAACTCGCTGATGCGCGGCGCGGTCGATCGGGGCACGGCGACGGGAGCGCGCGCCGGCGGCGTTCGGGGTTGCCTCGCAGGGAAGACCGGCACCACCAATGACGGGCGCGACGCGTGGTTCGTCGGCTTCTCGCCGCGCTTCCTGGCCGCGGTGTGGGTCGGTTACGACGACAACCGCGGCCTGCATCTCTCCGGCACCGAGGCCGCGGTGCCGATCTTCGCGACGTTCTCGAAATCCGTGCCGGTCTCCGCTTTCGCGGAGTGCTTCCCGGTACCCTCCAACGTCGTGACCGCCGAGATCGACCCCGAAACCGGTGGGCTCGCGACGGAGGTCTGTCCGAAGCGGCTGACCGAGGTCTTCATCTCCGGCACGGAGCCGACGCACGCCTGCACCGTTCACGGCGGCCTGCTCGATCTCGTCGGCTCGGTCACTCCGTAGCAAGCTGCTGAAAAATGGATGCGGACTCTCGGCTGCTGCGGCCGCACACAGCGGGCAGCAGGGGCCCAGATCGGCTCTGGTAGCTAGAATCTCTCGGCCGCCGTTCGCGCAGCGAACGCCTGCGGCCGACAGTCCGCCTTTCTGCTAGATTGAGCGGTTCCATGGCCCGGCGGAAACCCACTCCTCCGTCCGGCGCGATCCAGATCACGGGCGCGCGGACACACAACCTGAAAAACGTCTCGGCGACCATCCCCACGGGGCGCATGACGGTGATCACCGGCGTCTCGGGCTCGGGGAAGAGCTCGCTCGCCTTCGACACGCTCTACGCCGAAGGCCAGCGGCGCTACGCGGAGTCGCTCTCGACGTACGCGCGGCAGTTCCTGGAGCGGCTGGACCGCCCCGACGTCGACGCGATCGAGCCCGTCCCGCCCGCGATCGCGCTGCAGCAGAAGAACGGCGTGCGCAACGCGCGGTCGACCGTCGGGACGCAGACCGAGATCCACGACGCCCTGCGGCTGCTCTTCGCGCACGGAGGGACGACCTTCTGCCCCTTCTGCGGCGATGCCGCGGTCCCGGGAGGCGTGGACCGCGCGGTCGAGGAGCTCTGCGCGGCGGAGGAGGGCTCCCGGGTCGTCCTCGTCGCGCCGCTCGCATGGGATCGCGCCGGCAAGAACGCGCGGCGGCGCGCCGAGGATTCCCGCCGACGCCTGGCCGAGCTGAAGCGGGCCGGGTTCTTTCGGGCGCTCGGGCCCGATGGGGCGATCGCGGACCTGCCCGACGCGGATGTCGAGCCCCTGCTCGATCCGGAGGGCCGCTTGCCGGTCGTCGTCGGGCGCATGGTCGTGCGCGGCGAGTCGCGCCCCGAGATCGCCGCGGCGGTCGAGAGCGCGTTCGCGATGGCGGGGACTCTGCGCGCCCTCTTCGACGGCCGCGAGCGGCTCTTTCGCCGCGGCCTGCACTGCCCGCGCTGCGGCGGCGAGTTCCGCGATCCCACGCCCGCGCTCTTCGCGTTCAACTCGCCGCTGGGCGCCTGCACGACCTGCCAGGGCTTCGGCCGGGTGATCGGCATCGACGCCGAGAAGGTCCTCCCCGATCCCTCCCGGACGCTCGAGGAGCGCCCGGTGGCGCCCTGGAACACCCCGGCGTACGAGTCCGCTTACGGAGATCTCTTCCGCGCCTGCCGGCGCTACAGCGTCCGGACCGATATCCCCGTCGAGCGGCTGTCGGCCGCGGAACGCGAGGTGCTCTGGAAGGGCCGGGGGGACTTCTACGGAATCCATGGCTTCTTCGAGTGGCTCGAGACCAAGCGCTACAAGATCCACGTTCGGGTCCTGCTCGCGCGCTACCGCGCCTACACCGTCTGCGGCGATTGCCGCGGCGCCCGGCTCTCGGCGGCCTCGCTTTCGGTGCGCTTCCGCGGGCGCACGATCGCGGAGCTCTCGGAGATGCCGCTCTCGAAGCTTCAGGCATGGTTCGAAGCCGTCGAGACGACCCCCGACGAGGAGGCGCGGCTCTCGTCGGTGCTCTCCGAGATCCGCTCGCGCGTGCGCTACATGAACGACGTCGGGCTGGATTACCTGACGCTGTCGCGCCCCGGCCGAACGCTCTCCGGGGGAGAGGCCCAGCGCATCGGCCTCGCCTCGGCCCTGGGCGGCGCGCTGACCGGGACCCTCTATGTCCTGGATGAGCCGACGATCGGCCTGCACGCCGCCGACACGCGGCGCCTGATCGGGATCCTGCGACGCCTCGCGGACCGAGGCAACACGGTGGTCGTCGTGGAGCACGATCCCGAAGTCATCGCCGCCGCGGACCACGTCCTGGATCTGGGCCCCGGCGCGGGGAGGCTGGGCGGGCGACTGCTGTACGAAGGAACCTCGGCCGGCCTCCTGCGGGCCAAGACCGCGACGGGGGATCTGATGCGTCGGCGCGCGGCCGGGTCGCCCCCGGCGGCGGATCGCCCCGTGGCGGTACCGGCGAAGGGCGGGCGGGTCGTCGCGTTCCGCCGCGCCGAGGGCGCCGTGACCGTCGTGGGGGCGCGCGAGCACAACCTCCAGGATCTGACGGTGAAATTCCCGCTCGGCCGGCTGGTCTGCGTCTCGGGCCTCTCGGGCTCGGGAAAGTCGACGCTGGTGCGCGACATCCTCTACAACGCCTACGCACGCCGCGTGAAGGGCGCCGTCGCGCTGGACGTCGGGCGCCACGATCGGATCGACGGACTCGACGCGGTCGCGGACATCCTGCTCGTCGACCAGAGCCCGCTGGGGCGCTCCGCGCGATCGAACCCGGTGACGTACACGAAGGCCTGGGACGAGATCCGCCAGCTCTTCGCGAAGAGCGCGCGCGCCGCGGCGCGGGGTCTCACGGCGCGCGACTTCTCGTTCAACTCGCCGGGCGGGCGCTGCGAGGCGTGCAAGGGAACCGGGTGGCAGACGATCGACATGCAGTTCCTTGCCGACGTGACCGTCCGTTGCGATCGCTGCGACGGCCGGCGGTTCCAGAGCCGCGTGCTGTCGATCCGCTGGCGGGGCAAGAACGTCGACGACGTCCTCGCCGCGACGGTCGACGAGGCGGTCGTCTTCTTCGAGGGGGAGGGGCGGATCGCGCGCCGCCTTCAGCCGCTGCGGGACGTCGGGCTCGGCTACATGACGCTCGGCCAGCCGACGGCGACGCTCTCGGGGGGCGAGGCCCAACGCCTCCGCCTCGCGTCCTTCCTGGGCATCCGCCCCGCGGCGGCCCGTGGGACGCTCTTTCTCTTCGACGAGCCCACGACGGGGCTCCATGCCGCCGACGTCGACCGCCTGCTCGGGACCCTGCGCCGGCTGATCTCCGGTGGCCACTCGGTGATCGCGGTCGAGCACCATCTGGGCTTCCTCGCCGCGTCGGACTGGATCGTGGACCTGGGCCCCGGCGGCGGCGAGGCGGGCGGACGGATCGTCGCGGAGGGGACGCCCGCCGAAATCGCCGCGAACCCGGCGAGCCGGACGGGGAGCTATCTCGCGGAGACACTCGCGGGAGCGCGTCCGGCGCCGGGCGCCGGGCGCCGGCGCCGCGAGCGCTGAGGCCGGCGGCGCCTAATGGCTCCCGCGCGCGGGGGCCTGCGGGGGAGCCCGGCGCGCGGCGTCCATCAGGAACCCGACCAGCGTGTCCTTGTCGCGCCAGCCGACGTGCCGGGCGATCTCGCGTCCTTCCGCGTCGGCGACGATGAGCGTCGGGAACGACTCGATCTTGTACCGCCCCTGAAGGGCGGCGACCTCCGCCGGGTTGCGTCCCTCTTCCTGGATCCGGT
>DATBIJ010000216.1:0-9822 GCA_036557025.1 Thermoanaerobaculia bacterium
CGAGCAGAGCCGCGGCGACGGCGAGCCCCCACACTCCACGTCGCCGCGCCGGGAGCTTCGGCGGCGGCGGCAGGCGGCGCAGCGGGGCGAGCGCCTGCTCGAGCGAAGCGATCTCGGGGTCCGCGGGACCCGTTTTGTCCCAGAGGTAGCGGTCGTCATCCATGGCGTTGGTCCTTCGATGCGGCGGAGAGCGCCGCACGCAGCAGCTGCATCCCGCGGTGGAGGTTCACGCGCACCGATCCGGGCGTGAGCCCCGTCGCGGCGGCGATCTCGGGTCCGGTCAGGCCCTCGACGAGCCGCAGCAACAGGGTCTCGCGGTAGGCCTCGGGCAGGGTGGAGACCGCGGCGAAGACGGCGATGGTCTCCTCCGATCGCTCGCGGGTGTCTTCCAGGGAGTCCGGCAGCTCCTCGGTCGCGGGCTCGCGGCGGTGGTAGTCGGCCGCGCGGGAGCGCGCGATCGTGCAGATCCAGCCGGGAAACGCTCGGAGATCCCGAAGGCTCCGGAGCTTGCGGTGGACGGTCAGGAAGACCTCCTGGAGCAGGTCGTCGACGGCACCACGGGGGGCGCGAGCGAGCAGCAGCCCGTGCACGACGGGCGCCCAGCGACCGTAGAGGCGCTCGAAGGCGCCCGGTTCGTCGCGCAGGACGGCCTCGATCAGCCCGACCTCCGGGGAGGGAGCGGCCTCGCCGGCCTCGCTCATGGAGCCACCCTGACCCAGCAGCGCCGGAGCGTCAAGAACGGAGTCCACGAACGGTCCCCACACAGGGAGAGACGTCCGCCGGAACGCCGGCGTTAACGGCTATCGGACGCCGTTAACGGAGAACGGTCAACGAGTCCGCCACGAAGCTCCAGCCCTCCTGGTCCCCGACGATCCGGGCGATCTCCTCGGGGCTGGCGCCGGCGTCCTCGGCGTAGTGGCGCGCGTCGGCTTCCGGCGTGACGGTCCGAGACAGCAGGCCCTCGGCCGCCACGACGCGGCCCGGCAGGTCTCCCGGCACGAAGAAGCCGTAGTCCTTGAAGGTCGTGCGGACGGCCAGATCTCCATCGGTCAGGACCATCCAGCAGCCCTTCATCTTGCAGACCTCCGCCACCGTGGCCTCGACCTTGATCCGCTCACCGGGCGCGGGGGGAGAGGCCACGGCCCGCCGCAACGGCATCGCCGGGCCCGCGATCGTCTTCGGCGCGCCGTAGACGCGGCCCGCGGCCGCCGGCGCGATCGCCGCGGCGCCGGTGTCCCTGGCGGCGGGCGCGGGCGCCGGCGAGGAGGCGCACGCCGCGCCGATGGCTGCGGCCAGGAGCGGCGCCGCGCGGGGCAAAAACCGCATCGCGATCAATTCGCCGCCGGCGCGGCGGGTGCTGCCGGCGCTGCTTGCATCGTGGTGATGCCGAGTGTGCCCATCAACGCCTCCGCCTCGGCCTTGACGGCGCGGGCCTTCTCGATCGCGACGTTCAGATCGCCGCCCTGGAACGCGCTCGTCGCCTCGGTCCAGCTCGTCTTTGCGCGCGCGAGACCGGCGCTCGCGGACTCCAGCGCCGCTTTGTCGATTCCCTTCGGCAGGCGCTTCATCGCCGTCAGCGCCGCGACGCGCGACTCGATCTGCCCGACCATCACCGGCAGGCTCGCCGAGACCTCGTTCCAGGTCTTCGTCAGCTCTTCCTTCTTCGCCGCCGCGGCCGCGACGACTTCCTGCGCCCGGGGCAGGATCGCCTGCGCGTCCTTGAGGGCTCCGGCGTAGTCGCGCTGCCCGAACTTCACCCGAACTCCGGAGAGCGCGTCTTCCAACCCCTGGAACTGGTCGGGAACGTAGCGGGTGGCCTCCGCGCGCGCGGCCTCGACGGCCTGCTCCGCGGACTTCATCGCGGCCTCGGCGGGCGCCTTGTTGCAGCCGACCGCGAGGGCCGCCCCGAGGACGAGAACGAGAGCAGTCAATGCCCTGCGCACGACGACACCTCCTGAATGCTTTCGGCCGCAGGCGTTCGCTTCGCGAACGGCGGCCGAGAGATTCTAGCTACCAGAGCCAATACGGGGTCCGATTCTCTCACCAAGCTACGACGCCGGGGACGCGATCGCCGACTCCCCGACGAGCGCCCGGATCGCGAGCAGCTCCCGCAGGAGCGACGACACCGTCCGGACGTCGAGCTGCGTGGAGCGATCCGAGAGCGCGCGCTCGGGATCGTCGTGCACCTCGAGGAAGAAGCCGTCGACCGAGCCGGTCGCGGCGGCCGCGCGGGCCAGCGCGGGCGCGTGCTGCTTCATGCCCCCGGTCTCCTTGCCGCCTCCGGGGAGCTGCAGCGAGTGCGTCACGTCGTAGACGATCGGGAATCCCAGCGCCCGCATGATCGCGAAGGAGCGCATGTCCACGACGAGGTTGTGGTAGCCGAAGCTGGTGCCGCGCTCGCAAAGCATCAAACGCTCGTTGCCGGCGGCCCGGCACTTCTCGACGACGTTCGCCATGTCGTCGGGCGCGAGGAACTGCCCCTTCTTGACGTTGATCGGTTTCCCGGTCTCGGCGGCGGCCACGAGCAGGTCGGTCTGGCGCGAAAGAAATGCCGGGATCTGGAGCACGTCGAGGACTTGGGCCGCGCGCGGCGCCTGCTCGGGATCGTGGATGTCGGAGATCACGGGCAGTCCCGTCTTCTCCTTGACCTCGGCCAGGATCGAGAGGCCCTCCTCGAGTCCGGGGCCGCGGAAGGAGTCCTTCGAGGATCGGTTCGCCTTGTCGAACGAGGACTTGAAGACGATGCGCGCCCCGGTCTCGGCGGCGATCGCCTTGAGCTTCTCCGCCATCGCGAGGGAATGGTCCCGGGACTCGATGACGCAGGGCCCCGCGAAGACGAGCGGCGGCTCGCCGCCGCCGATGGCGTAGCCGGGTGCGATGTCGACGCGTCGCGAGACCACGAACGGAGTCTAGCCCCCGGTCCCGGCCTACGCGGGACTCTCCAGGTGCCGGTCGGCCCGGGCCGTCTCCGTGGCTTCGCGCACCGCGCCGCCGTGGGCCCGCGCCGCCCGGATGAAGTCTCGGAAGAGCGGGTGGCAGGCGAAGGGCTTGGACTTCAGCTCGGGGTGGAACTGACAGGCGAGGAACCACGGATGGTCGTTGTGCAGCTCGATGATCTCGACGAACTTGCCGTCGGGGGACATGCCGGTAAACGACATCCCCGCGTCCCTCAGGGCCGGCAGGTACTCCTGGTTGACCTCGTAGCGGTGGCGGTGTCGCTCGGAGATCGCGCTCTCGCCGTAGGCGCGCGCCGCGAAGGAGCCCGGCGCGAGGTCGCACGGGTACTTGCCCAGACGCATGGTGCCGCCCAGCGCCTCGACGCCGATCAGGTCGCGCAGCTTGTAGATGACGCGATGCTTCGGCTCCTCCTCGAACTCGGTGGAGTTGGCGTCCTCGAGCCCCACGACGTTGCGCGCGTACTCGATGACGGCCGTCTGCAGGCCCAGGCAAATGCCGAAGAACGGGACCTTCTTCTCGCGCGCGTACTGGATCGCGCGCATCATCCCCTCGACGCCGCGGCGGCCGAATCCGCCCGGCACGAGGATCCCGTCGGCCCGCGAGAGCACCTCCGGATAGGAGTCGTTCTCGAGCGATTCCGCGTCGACGTAGTGCAGGCGCACCCGGACGTTGTTGGCGATGCCGCCGTGCGCGAGCGCCTCGTTGAGCGACTTGTAGGAGTCGCCGTAGTCGACGTACTTGCCCACGACCGCGATGTCGACGTCCCCGGCGGGGTTCTTGATCCGGTTGACCAAGGCCTCCCACTTCTCGAGGTTGCGCTCGTAGTGGGGCAGGTGCAGCAGATCCAGAAGGATCTCGTCGAGCCCCTCGGCCGCGAACTGCAAGGGGACCTCGTAGATCGACGGCACGTCCTTGGCGTTGATGACGGCCTCGGCGGGCACGTTGCAGAACAGGGCGATCTTCCGCTTCACGTCCGGCGGGAGCGGCCGCTCCGAGCGGCAGAGCAGGACGTCCGGCTGGATCCCGATCGAGAGCAGCTCTTTGACGGAGTGCTGGGTGGGTTTGGTCTTCAGCTCGTCGCTCGCCTTGATGTAGGGGACCAGCGTCAGGTGGACGTTGATCGCGTTGCCGCGCCCCGCCTCCTGGCGCAGCTGACGGATCGCCTCCAGGAAGGGGAGCGACTCGATGTCGCCGACCGTCCCGCCGATCTCGACGAGCACGACGTCGGCTTCGCCGACCCTTCGAACCGCCTCCTTGATCTCGTCGGTGATGTGGGGGATGACCTGGACGGTCTTGCCGAGGTAGTCGCCGCGGCGCTCGCGCTCGATCACCGAGAGGTAGATGCGGCCCGCGGTGGTGTTGTGCGTGCGCGAGCCGGTCATCGAGGTGAAGCGTTCGTAGTGGCCCAGATCCAGGTCCGTCTCGGCCCCGTCGTCGGTGACGTAGACCTCGCCGTGCTGGAAGGGGGACATGGTGCCGGGATCGACGTTGATGTACGGGTCGAACTTGGCGAGCGCGACCTTGTAGCCGCGGGCCTCCAGGAGCGCCCCGATCGAGGACGCCGCGATTCCCTTGCCCAGCGACGAGACCACGCCGCCCGTGACGAAGATGTACTTGACGCTCACGACACCACCTCCTTCCGATAAGCCGCCTCCGCCCGCGCGAGATCGCCGGGCGTATCCACGCCGATCGAGTCTCCCTCCGCCTCCCCACACCAGATCGCCCAGCCCGCCTCGAGCCACCGGAGCTGCTCGAGCGACTCCATCCGCTCCAACGGCGAGGGCGGAAGAGCCGCCACGGTGGCCAGCGCCGCCGCCCGGTAGGCGTAGAGGCCCAGATGCTTGCGGTAGGCAGGCTCCCCGCCCCGCGGGAACGGGATCGGGGCGCGCGAAAAATACAACGCCCGGCCGTCGCGCGCCACTGCCGCCTTGACGACGTTGGGATCGTCCGCGTCTCCCGCCGGCAGGGGCAGCGTCACCGTCGCCAGCGAGCGATCCGGGGCCGCCAGCAGGGTCTCCACCACCCGGTCGATGTTCACGGAGGGCATCAGGGGCTCGTCTCCCTGGATGTTGACCCAGATCTCCGCCGGCATCTTCCGGGCGACCTCGGCGATCCGATCGGTGCCGCTCGCAGCCTGCGGGGAGGTGCGCACGGCCTCGCCGCCGTCGGATTCCACGGCGGAGGCGATCCGCTCGTCGTCGGTCGCGACGACGACGCGATCGAGCTTCCGGGCGCCCCGGGCGGCGTCCAGCACGCGCAGGACCATGGCGCGGCCGGCCAGGGGAGCGAGGGGTTTGCCGGGAAATCGGGTCGAGGCGTAGCGGGCGGGAATGACTCCGACGATCTGCATCACGTCGGGATTAGAAGTGTAGTCGCTTCCCCTCCAAACGGTCAAGGAAGCGGGTGCGAGGTGCGAGGTGCGGTGTGCGAGGTGGGCGGAAAGACCGCGGCTACGCTTCGACTTGCTTCTGGACCAGCGCGTCGAGGGCGCGGCGGGCGGCCGCGCAGTAGGGATCCTCGGAGTCGTAGCCCGCGAGCGCGATGACCTTGCGATAGGCCGCCACCGCCTCGTCGAAGAGGCCCAGCCCGCGGTCGTAGATCTGCGCCGCCAGCAGGCGCGCCGGCAGGTGCGCGGGATCGACGTCGAGCGCCTTGTCGACGAAGACCAGCGCGTCGTCGTAGCGCTCCTCGGATGCGGCCAGGCACCCCCGCCGGTAGTAGAGGTAGGCCTCTCCCGCGGCCTCGAGCGGGTCCCTGCCGGGGAAAAAAGTACCGAACTGCTTGAGGGTGCGGGTGATACCGGTCCAGGGGGCGGGTCGTGAGCTCATCGGTTGTTGAGGCCAGTATAGGCACAAATCTGCCGATGGCAATAAAAAGTTAGGTCATTGATGCATGAAGCCTTACTTGATAAGGCACGGGCACCGATACGCCTAATCTAATGAAATAAGGAAAATGCCTATTTCGGCCTTATTAAATAAGGTAGATGCCCGCAAATGTCAGAAGGAATTGGCGTCGACGGGATCTGCGCTCAGCTCACCCGCTCGATGACCGAGTCGGTCGCGAGCAGCAGCCCATCTTTCGGCTCCGAGTCGGGGAAGCTGCCCAGCGCCACGCGCGCGGCGCCGGCGTAGTCGCGCGCGAGCGCGCGGGTCTTCTCGATGCCGCCGTGGCGCTGAACGATCTCCAGGATCTCGGAGTCCGCGACGCTCGCGAACGCGCGCTCGGACAACACGGTCGCCACCTTGCGGCGCTCCGCCTCCTCGGCGCGCGGCAGCGCGAGCAGGAGCGGCATCGTCAGCTTGCCCTCGCGCAGGTCGGAGAGCACGGGCTTGCCGACCGCCTCGACGCTGCCGGTGTAGTCGAGCAGATCGTCGATGAGCTGAAAGGCCACGCCCAGGCAGCGGCCGTACTCGCCCAGGCGCTCCGCCGCGAGCAGGTCGCCCCTCGGCGCGAAGTGGGCGGGGATCCGGCAGGCCGCGGCGAAGAGGTCCGCGGTCTTGCGCCGGATGATCTCCAGCGCCTCCTCGCGCGTGATCTGCGCGTCGCCGGTCTTTTCGCTCGCGATGATCTCGCCCTCGATCATGGAGAGGGTCGTGTCGGACAGGACCTTGAGGATCGTCAGATCGCCCTCGTCGAGCGCGATGCCCATCGACTTGGTGTACAGGAAGTCCCCGTAGAGGACCGTGAGGTTGTTGCCCCAGCGGACGTTCGGGGAGGCGCGCCCGCGGCGCAGGCGTGCCTCGTCGATGACGTCGTCGTGGACGAGCGTCGCCGTGTGGATGAACTCCACCACCGCGGCGTAGCGCACGTCGCGGTCCCCGTCCTCGTAGCCGAGCAGCTTCGAAGACAGCAGCAGCAGCGCCGGCCGGATGCGCTTGCCGCCGCCGTCGGCGAGATAGGTCCCGATGCGATCGATCGTCGGAATCGGAGAGCGGAAGTGCAGACGCAGCTCCTCTTCGACGCGCGCGAGCTTTTCCGCGATCAGGTCGTAGGCGCGTTTGAGGCGGGGGTTGGCCTGTGAGAGTCGGGGGCTCATCGGTTCACCGGTAGTTGGAGAACTGCAGCGGCACGCCGAAGTCCTCCCCCCGGATGGCGGCCATTGCCTCCTGCAGGCTGTCTTTGCTCCGCCCCGCGACGCGTACCTGATCGGACTGGATGGAGGCCTGGACCTTGAGCTTGCGGTCCTTGATCGCCTTGACGATCGCCTTGGCCTTCTCGATCGGGATGCCCTGCTGGACCTTGACGGCCTGGCGGACCGTGGCGCCCGCGGCCGGCTCGATCTTGCCGAATTCCAGGGACTTGATCGCGACGCCCCGTTTGACCAGCTTGGTCTCCAGGATGTCGACGACGCTCTTCAGCTTCCCCTCGTCGTCGGAGGTCAACGTCAGCGTCAGGTCCTTCTCGCTCCACTCGATCTTCGAGGCGCTGCCGCGGAAGTCGAAGCGCGTCGCGATCTCCTTGGAGGCCTGCTGGACGGCGTTCGAGACCTCCTGCAGATCCACCTTGCTGACGATGTCGAAGGAGAAGTCCTGGGCCATGGGGAAGGAGTCTATTCGAAGGGTCGGGAAGGGTCGGCCGGAAGCTAGTTCTCCACGATCCGCGTGCCGGGCGGACCCGCCACCTTGAAGTCCGAGGGCGGTCTCGCCTTCTCGCGCTTCCAGGAGGGGAAGCGGAACTCGGTGCGGCTGCCCGACCCATCCTCGTAGGAGAGGTCGCGGACCGCTCCCTCCGCGTCGATCGAGACGCGGACCCAGGAGAGCTCCGGGGTGGCGACCTTCGGCTCGAGCAGCAGGCGGGAGGCGCCGTCGGAGGAGGGCTCGACCGAGATCGCGTAGTCGCGGGAGAGGTCCTGCGGGTCGCGCAGGAAGAGGATCGGCAGCTTCGCCTTCTCCTCCGCGGTCAGCCGGTGCACCGTCAGCTGCTTGTCCTCGGGGGAGAAGAAGCGCCCCTCGCCGGCGTCGTAGGTGTAGACCCTCTTGGAGGGGGCGCGGTAGTCGAAGCGAAGGCGCTGCGGCGATTGGATCCGGATCGTGCCGGAGTCCCGCTGCGACATCGTGAAGCCCGCGGGCGTGTAGATCTGGGTGAACTCGGAGGCGTGCGACGCGCCGTCGGCGTAGCGCGCGGCGACGCGCGAGAGCGCCGAGGCCGCCGCCTCGGGCAGGGGATCGGTCGCGGCGAAGGCCGTCGCGGCGAACAGCAGGCCCGCGAGCGCGGCGCGTCTCAATGGCGGAAGTGGCGGCGCGGCGCCTGGAGGAAGCCCATCTGCCGCTCGTCGGCCGCCGCGATCACCTCGGGATCGCGGATCGAGCCCCCCGGGGCGACGACCGCCGTGACGCCGGCGTCGGCGAGGATGTCCAGGCCGTCGCGGAAAGGGAAGAAGGCGTCGGAGGCGGCGGCGCAATTGACGATCGGCAGCACTGGCTTGGTCGCCGCGAGACGGCAGGCGTCGACCCGGCTCATCTGGCCGGCGCCGATGCCGATGGTCTGCCGCGCGTTGGCGAGCACGATCGCATTGGACTTCACGCGCCGCACGACTCGCCAGGCGAGGTCGCAGGCCGCGCGCTCGACCGCCGTGGGCTTTCGCTGCGACACGACCTTCCAGCTCGATGAGTCGTCGGGCTCGGCATCGGCGTCCTGGACGAGCAGGCCGCCGTCCATGCGCTTCCAGTCGAGGGCGCTGGAGGAGGGACGAGAGACCGGCAGCTTCAGGAGCCGGATATTCGGCTTCTTGGCGAAGAAGGCGATCGCCTCCTCGGTGAAGTCGTCGCCCGCGACGACCTCGACGAAGTGCTGGAGCACCAGGGAGGCGAGCGATCCGTCGACCCTGCCGCGGATCGCGATGATCCCGCCGAACGCCGCGAGCGGGTCGCAGGCGAAGGCGCGGCCGAACGCTTCGACGGCGGTATCGCCGATGCCGGCGCCGCACGGGTTGTTGTGCTTGACGATGACCGCGGCGGGGCGATCGAAGTCGCGCGCGAGCGTGACCGCGGAGTCCAGATCCAGCAGGTTGTTGAAGGAGAGCTCCTTGCCCTGGAGCATCTGAAAGCGCACGACGGCGTGCTCGGGCGCGGCGGCGTCGCGGTAGAGCGCCGCGCGCTGGTGGGGGTTTTCGCCGTAGCGCAACGGCTGCAGCCGCTCGAAGGCGAGCACGAGGCGGTCGGGGAATGCCTCGTCGGGCTCGCCGCGGCCGCTGAAGTCGCGGGCGATTGCCGCATCGTAGGCGGCGGTCTTCGCGAACGCCTTGCCCGCGAGCCGCTCCCGCGTCTCCGGCGAGGTGCCGCCGGTGCGCCGGATCTCGTCGAGCACGACGGCGTAGTCCTCGGGCGCGCTGATGACGACCACGCGGGCGTGGTTCTTGGCGGCGGCACGCAGCAGCGCCGGGCCGCCGACATCGATCATCTCGATCGCCTCCGCGGGTGTGGCCCCGCCGGCGACGGTCTTCTCGAACGGGTACAGGTTGACGGCGACGAGGTCGAAGGGCGCGATCTGCGCCTGCTCGAGGTCGCGCGCGTGCTCCGGCCGCGAGTCATCGCCGAGCACGCCCGCGAAGATCTTCGGGTGCAGCGTCTTGACCCGCCCGCCCAGAATCTCGGGGAACCCCGTCGTGTCCTCGACCAGCGAGACCGCGAGCCCGGCCTGGCGCAGGGCCGCGGCCGTTCCGCCGGTGGAGACCAGCTCGACGCCGCGGGAGGCGAGCTCTCGGGCCAGCTCGAGCAGGCCGGTCTTGTCGTACACGGAGATCAGCGCCCGCCGGATCTCGATCCGACGAGCGGGGGACGGGAAGGGGATCGGTTCGGCCATCGGGGAATAGTACGTGAATCGAGCGGACTCGCGAAGCGAGCGCGAGAGGGCGAAACGCCTCCC